>JAFGXH010000306.1 GCA_016936735.1 bacterium | reverse complement strand
TCTTTAATATCTTTAAGATTTTCATAAGCTAAAAAAGCCATTCTATTTTTATGTTTTTTTATAGTATCAATAGTTATTTTTTCAACAAATGAGACTCCATGATAAAGGGATAGAATTCCAATATAGTTTTTTGTTCCTGCTTCATAATATAATGGAAGCTCTTGTGGTTGTGACTTTTCGGAGCTTCTTACACCAGTTCCTCCAACTTTTAGGGGATTTAAAACTGTTTTTATGTTATTAGAGACATAAAAACCACCACATCCAGAGACTCCATAAAGAGATTTATGTCCAGTAAATGCCATAAAATCTATCTCTGATTTTTGAACATTAATATACTCTGCTCCAGCAGATTGAGAGGCATCAACAGCAAAAAAACCACCACTATTTTTAACAATTTGCCCTATTTTTTCTAAATTTTGAATAGAACCTGTAACATTTGATGAGTGATTTATTATAAAGTAATCAAATGGTTTAGATAACTCTTTTTTTAAAACTTCAAGATCTATATAACCATCACTATTACAAGGAATAAAAGAGAGCTCAATTGAGCTCTCTTTTTGAATTCGATATAGTGGTCTAAGAACAGAGTTATGTTCTGTTACTGTTGTAACAACCCTTTTATGCCTATATTCAAATCCTCTTATTAAAAGATTAAGACTCTCTGTACTTCCAGAAGTGAAGATTATATTAATACTCTCTTTAATATTAAAAAATTCTGCAACTCTTTTTCGAGTCATAGATATAATATCACTATTAATAGAGTCACCATTAAAAAGTCTACTTGAGTCTCCCTCATATGTTAAAAAAGCATTAGAGATAGCCTTAATAACCTCCTGAGGTTTGGGATATGTTGTAGCACTATTATTAAGATAGATCATATTGAGTTATTTACCAGAATTTAAAACAACTTCCTCTGTATCAAGAGCAATCATTAACTCCTCATTTGTTGGAATAACAATAAGTTTAACTTTTGAATCATCTGTACTTACTATTTTCTCAAGACCTTTAAAATTATTAACAACTGGATCAAGTTTTGCACCAAGAACCTCAAGACCTTTGCAAATCTCCTCTCTCATCTCTGGACCATTTTCACCAACACCAGCAGTAAAAACAATTGCATCAACTCTTCCAAGAGCAACAGCATAAGAGCCAATATATTTTTTTGCACGATATGCAAAGATATCAAGTGCAACTTGAGAACGATGATGTCCTTGTGCAGCTGCATCCTCAAGATCTCTCATATCACTACTGATTCCTGAAACACCAAGAAGTCCACTTTTTTTATTAAGAACTTTATCAACATCTCCACAACAAAGCCCCTCTTTTTCCTCAAGAAAATATACAATAGATGGATCTAGATCTCCACAACGGGTTCCCATGATCATTCCCTCAAGAGGAGTAAACCCCATACTTGTATCAACAGATTCACCACCTTTAACAGCAGCAAAACTTGTTCCATTACCCATATGACATGTTATAACATTAACTTCTGATGGATCTTTTCCTAAAATCTCTGCTGCACGTTTTGAAACATAACGATGAGATGTTCCATGAAATCCATAACGACGAACTTTATATTTTTCATAATACTCATAAGGAATTGCATATAGATATGCATGCTCTGGCATTGTTTGATGGAAAGCTGTATCAAAAACACCAACCATTGGAACATCAGGAAGAATCTGTTGTGCTGCCATAATACCAACAAGATTTGCTGGATTATGAAGAGGTGCTAATTCAGAACACTCCTGAAGTACATCCATGACATCCTCTGTTATTAAAACAGAACCAGAGTAGTAGCTTCCACCATGAACAACACGATGTCCAACAGCATTAATTTCATGAATATCTTTAATAACACCAAGTTCAGGATCAGTAAGAATATCAATAACCATTCCAACAGCCTGTTGATGATCTTTTACAGGAGTCTCTACTTTTCTTTTAATTTTTCTTGATGGTACCTCGTGAGAATATTTTCCCATCTCAAGACCAATTCTTTCAAGCATACCTTTCGCAAGAGTCTCATTTCCCTCTGTTTCAATAAGTTGATATTTTAAAGAAGAACTTCCTGAATTAAGAACCAAAACTTTCATTACTGCTCCTTATTTACATTGATTTACAGTGATTGCAACTAAATTAACAATATCCTCTACAGAACAACCTCTAGAGAGGTCATTAACTGGTGCACCAAGACCTTGAAGAATTGGACCAACTGCCTCCGCATCACCAAGACGTTCAACAAGTTTATATCCAATATTTCCTGCCTGAAGGTCAGGAAATACAAGAACATTTGCTTTTCCTGCAACAGTTGAGTTTGGAGCTTTTTTAACACCAACTTTCTCAACAATTGCTGCATCCCCCTGAAGTTCACCATCAATATTAAGGTCAGGACGACGTTCTTGAGCTATTTTTGTTGCTTTTATAACTTTTTCAGCAAGTTCATGTTCTGCAGAACCTTTTGTTGAGAAAGAGAGAAGAGCAACTTTAGGCTCTTTAATTCCTGCAACTTTTTGAGCTGTTTCTGCTGAACATATAGCTATCTCTGCAAGCTGTTCTGCTGTTGGATTTGGTGTTATTGCAACATCTGCAAATATAAACACACCATTATCACCAAATTCATCTTTTTTAGTTACCATAACCATTGCACCAGAAACAACAGATACTCCAGGTGCTGTTTTTACTATTTGGAGAGCTGGACGAACTGTGTCTGCAGTTGTATGCTCTGCACCACTAACTTCACCATCAGCATCACCCATATATATCATCATTGGACCAAAGTAAATCTCTTGATTTAAAAGCTCTTCCGCCTGTTCTGCTGTTAAACCTTTACTTTTTCTTAGTTCAACAAGTTTAGCAATATATTCTGCTTTTTTAGGAGCATTTTTAGGGTCAATTTTTTCAGCTTTTGAGAGATCAAGATTATATTTTTTCTCAAGCTCTGCAATTATATCAAGGTCACCAAGAAGGATAAGCTCTGCAAGACCCTCTTTTAAAATAATATCTGCTGCTTTAATTGTTCTTTCTGATGCTGCCTCTGGTAGAACAATTCTTTTTGGATTCTGTTTTGCCTTATTTCTGATTTGCTCCAATAAACTCATCAATTACCTCCTAAAAATATACCCTATCTTTTATCATATTCTTCAATATTTATCAAATTAAATCTGTTTTTCCATTTAATAAATTGATTTTTTCACTTAATTTATAATAAATTAACAAAAACAGATTTTATCTTTTTTCTATTTAAAGCGATTTGCTTAAAAAAATTTTATATCATTTTTTGTTGACAATAAAATATTTTACATTGAAATCTGGTGAGGAGTTTAATTATTTTGTTTGGATTGCAGGAATGAGTTTTATTTTAGCCATTGTTATTAGAAAGATTATCTCTTATGAATATAATGAAAAGATAGAAACTGTTTCTTTAAATAATATCGAATAATCTTTTATTTTGGCTAGGGTTATGAAACTCTATTGGCATGAACAAGCCAATTGAGTGGTTT
Organism: bacterium; assembly: GCA_016936735.1. Taxonomy (GTDB): domain Bacteria; phylum UBP6; class JAFGXH01; order JAFGXH01; family JAFGXH01; genus JAFGXH01. The sequence continues at coordinate 6,839 of JAFGXH010000306.1, read as the reverse complement.
TGGTTGGCTTTAAAACTAAAAAAAAGTATTTTTACATTGATTCTTTAAAAATATTTGTGTTTTTGTAATAATATTGATATTATTAAAATTATTTTATTGGAGTTGAAATGTCAATTTATATTTATCCTAAATTTGATGACAGAAGTATTAAAAATCAGGAATTAAGAGAGTCTCTAAAAAATATATCACAAAATGATATTGAAACATCAGACAATTTAAATGGAACACCATTATTAAAAAAAAGATTTGATAGATTTAGAGTTATCTTTGAAGAGAAGATTGAAGATTATAATGGAGACAGATTTAAAATCTATTTTATAAAAAAAATCTTTTCAAGAGATGATGAAACTAATTATGGAGCGTTTAATAGAAACCCATTAAGATGGTATGAAGATAATAGAGATATTAATCCATATAGTGATGAAATAAAAAATTGGTTTTTAGGTATTAAAAGAGAAGAGGAAGAAGATGCAAAAATAAAAGCTCTTCCAGTTGAATTCAATAGTTGGCTAGAGTTTGAAGATACTCGAATTGAAAAATCCACAATATATGAGATGGAAAATTGGGTAAAAGCAATATCTCAAAAAGATTTATATATGAATAATAAGGAGACAATTTGTAGAATAATTTCTAACATTATTACAGATGAAATTAAAGGTAAAATAATTACAAATATTGGAGATTATACTTTAAATAATAGAGATATAAAAATAATAGAACATGATGGTTTATCCATATTGTATGAAATTTTATTTAATAATAAAGAGAAATATCTTGTTTTATATGGGGTATCTGATAAAACCCAAAATAGTGATGATATTTTTAAAATTTTAAGGAATTATATTTATGAGGATGAAAATATATCCCAAGAGCTACTTCTAAAAGATGCAAAAAAAGCATATCCAGATTATATCTTACTTGATAAAAAATTATGGTTTAAAATAGAGGAAGATTCACAAGCAAATCTTGCACTCTCTCCAGAAGAGGAGTATTTAATAAAGGAAGCCAAGTTTCCTCTTTTCATAAATGGTCAAGCAGGAACAGGAAAATCAACAATGTTGTTTTATCTTTTTGCATTTTTTTGTAAAAAAGCAACTAAATTAGAGGGGGAACCTCTATTTTTGACATATAATAGAAAATTATTGGAAACTGCAAAAACATCTGTTTCATTAATTTTAAAAAATAATCCAAATTTTGAGGATACAACAATTGATGTAGAAAAAGTTGAAAGCTTTTTCCACCCATTTCAAAACTACATAATTGATAAATTATTGGATAATGATGGAAAAGAGATTTTTATCAAAAATAACTATGTATCTTTCAACAAATTTAGAGAATGTTATTTAGGAAGGGCAATTGATAAAAGACTTAATTGCAATTTACCAAATAAAAAAAATCACTCTCCTGAATTAGTTTGGCATATAATTAGAACCTACATAAAGGGGTATGATTACAAAGATGAATTTAACATAGATTCTTACAAAAGAATTAATCGAAGAGATAAAACAGTAAGTGATGAGATTTTTTTAGATGTTTTTAATACAATTTGGCCTAATTGGTATCGTAAATTTAAAGATGATTTTAATTTATGGGATGATCAAGATTTAATTCACTATGTTTTACAAAATGAATTAGTAAAATTAGAACATCCTGTTATTTTTTGTGATGAATCTCAAGATTTTACCAGAATAGAGATTGAGCTACTCATAAAATTATCATCATTTACAAAATATAATTTATCAAATCAAAAATCAATTCCATTCTCATTTGCTGGAGATCCATATCAAACAATAAATCCAACAGGTTTTAGATGGGCTAGTTTAAAAACAATATTCAATGATAAATTTAAGGAATTAAATGCTAAAGATATAGAGATTCAATTTAAATCATTAACTCAAAATTACCGTTCAAAACCATCAATTATAAAGTTTTCTAATTTGATACAGGGATTTAGAGCAAAATACCTGAATATTCCTGAATTAAAGCCTCAATCAGCATGGCAGAAAACCTTTGGTATCGAACCAAGTATTTATATAATTGATGATAATGTTTCTGTTCAAGATTTAAAAGGTGTTGCTGATAAAACAATTATATTAATTCCAATTGATTCTGATGAATATAAAGAGCGAGAATTTGTTGAAAATGATCTTTTTTTAAAAGGCTTTATCAATATACCTGATGATAACTCATCACCAATATCAAATGTTATGAGTGCATCAAGTTCAAAAGGTTTAGAGTTTGATAAAATTATTGTTTATAAATTTGGAGATTCTGTTCCAAAATCGTTTGATAATATAGTAAATGGCAGTGAAATAAGTGAAGCTGATATTTTAGAATTATCACACTTTTTTAATAAGCTTTATGTTGCAGTATCAAGAGCAAGAAATTTTCTATTTATTATTGATACAAATACAGGTTACAATAGATTTTGGAAATATTTTGAAAATAATAATATAATTAGTGATCTTTTTGAAAATAAAGATTGGAATGTTTCAGATATATCATCAATTGTAAGAGGAGAGCAAGCACAAATAAAATATATAGAGGATGAAGATCCAAAGAAAACTGCAGAGGAGTTAAAAAGTAATGGTATGTATCAATCAAACTCTGCTCTTCTTCAAAGAGCTGCAAACTACTATAAAATTATAGATGATTTAGAAAGTGCATTAAGTTGTGAGGCATGGTCTAATTGGTATCGTGAGGATTGGATATCTGCTGGAGATTGTTTTTTAAAATTAAAAGATACTAAAAAAGCAATGGAAGCTTTTTGGAGAGGAAAAAGCTGGATTAATTTGAAACAATCAGAAAACATTTTAGAAAGAGAATTATCCAAATATATGTTGAATGAAACTGAATTAAATACTATTGTTTCAAATGAAATATTAATTGATGACTTTAATAAAAAATTTGATTCTCTAGAGTCAACTTGGAAATCTATTGGAACAAAAATGGAAAGTGATTTTGTGTCAAATCCTTTGAAATATATGAAGAATAAATATGTTCCTATTTTGAACATGTTAGCATGTAAGTCGTTTAAAAAACTATTCTCCATTATTGCAAAAATCTATTTTAATCAAAATGATTTCATATCTGCTGTTGAATATTGGGATAGATTTTCCTCCAATCATGATGATAAAGATTACTATATTGCAAAATTACAAATATCCTCAAAAAAAGAGGATAAAATTTTTTGTTTATACAAATTAAAAGATTATGACAAAATTCTTGATATCTATTTTCCTGATGAGAATGCTCAATATATATCTTTTGGAGATACCCCAATTTTTATCTTTGAATCACTTTTAAATAATAATTTTTTTGAAAAAGCATTAACATTTCAACAATTATCATTAAAAGTAAGAATGAAAAAAATATTTGATACTTATCGAGGAGATAAATTAATAGACTATATGCCTTTTATTTTTAACCATATTTTTATAAATAACTCTTACTCAGAAGATGGATTTGAAATTATTAGAGAGAATTTAACAAATGATATTGTTAATGATTATTTATCAAGTGAAATAGGTATTAATAAAATCGTTTCAAATGAGAATTGGGAATCAATTTTAAACTTTTTTATTCGTGATAATCAAAATAAAAATAGAATTAAACTTGATTTTATTAAAAATCTTACAAAAGAGATTTGTAAAGAGTTATCAAATAATGAGTTGAATAAATTTACCTACTTATTTTCTATTCTATCCCAGTTTGAATCTATAAATAAAGATTTTGTTAGAATTCAGTATATTGATATTCTTAAAACAATTGCAAATGCTCAAATTTTTTATTTAGGTAAAGAACAATACTCTGAAGATGATAAAGAAGACTTCATAAATATACGTAAAATCGTTTCTAATTTAAGAAAAAGTCATAATTTTTATACTCTTATATCTAAAAGAGAGTATGCTGTTGCTGTTGAAAGATTACGTTTTTGGTTTAAAGACCTAAAACAAATTTATAATGATCTTATAACAGATAAAGATGTTGATAGATGGGCAAAAAAAAGGTATTTATATACACTTTTAAGAGAAAGAGAATTTAATAATAGTAAAAATGTTGATGTAACAGAAATAAATCTTGAAATAGATAAAAAACTTAATGCTTGGGGTTTTTCTACTGATGAAATAAGGGATGAGCCAAAATTCCTACAATTAAAAGATGTTAAGATTGTTGTTAGAGAATACAACTATCATCCAACACCTATTTTTGAAAATGATTTGTTAAAAATTGAGGGTGTTGAGGAAAAATATATAAAAGTTTTTGAAAGAAATAAAGACAGAATTAAATTTTTTAGTTTTGGATATGATTTTTCAATAAATATAAAAAATTTAAACCTTACTATTGAGAATCAGGATAGTGGTGAAAGTGTAAATATATCTGTAACTAAAAAACATATAAGTGGCTTTGATATAAATCAAAATGGGGATATTTTTGAGCTTTTTGAAAAATCTCTCAGCTGTATTTTTGAAGAGGAGAGATCTATTATCTTTAAATTTAACAATGATACAAGAAAAAAAATTGTGATAATCTTTAAAAATGATTTATGATAAGTTTACTATTGTAACAATTCAGAAAAATTTTAATTAATCATTAAATTTATCAAATAGCATCTATTCTCTTCAAATTTCACCTCCTCTTTAGTAACATTGATGGGTCAATTGCAACTCCTTTAATTCTAACCTCGAAATGGAGATGTGCTCCAGTTGATGTTCCTGTATTTCCAACAAGTCCAATATTATCACCCTGTTTAACTTGGTCCCCTTTTTTAACAGATAGTTCACTACAATGGGCATATCTAGTCTCTAAATCACCATTTTTTATAATAATTAAATTTCCATAACCATCTGATTCACCACTAAAAGTAACCTCTCCATTTTGAGCAGATTTTATTGGTGTTCCCTCATTAGCTCTTATATCAACCCCTTCATGCATTCTTAAGTCACCATAAACAGGATGTTTTCTCATTCCAAATTTTGATGTGATATCTCCATCAAGAGGGGAGTTTAAACTTTCACTATACTGTTGAACTCGACCCATAAAATTATTATCACCTCCTTTAACATAACCAGATAGCTGTTTTTCAACTATATTTGAGACTCCAAAAGAGCCCCTTTCAGATATCTTTTTAGAGAGTTCACTATCCAACATTGATGTAAATATCTCTTCACCAAAACCACCTGATGTTAACCCATCTTTTGGAATTGATTGCCGAAAAACCTTCATCATCTCAGAGATAATTAAAGATTCAAAATCTTTTGAGGCTTTTTTCAAACTCTCAGGATTCTCTGTTTTGCTATTCTGTTTTTGTAGTGAGAACTCTGTTTGTTCTATTTTCATACCTAACCTCCAATTTTATAGTAGCTCAAGCTCCGCATGAAGTGCTCCAGCCTCTTTTATTGCCTGAATAATAGAGATTAAATCTCTTGGTGTTGCCCCTAAAGCATTTAGTGCCTGAACTAAATCTTTAAGTGTTACTTTATCCTGAATAAGACTAAAGTTTGCCTTATCCTCTTTTATCTCAACTCGACTAATATCCTCCTCTGTAGTCTCTCCAAAGCTAAAAGGAAGTGGTTGTGATGTATCTTTTCTCTCCTCAATTATTATGTTTAGATTTCCATGAGCAATTGCAACAGATGATATGGTCACATTATCACCAATAATAATTGTTCCAGTTCTTTCATTAATAACTATTTTCGCCTTTATATCAACTTTTATCTCTAAATTCTCAACTATTGCAATAAGTTTTACAATCTGATTTTGATACTGTTCTGGTATTGAGATTTTTATACCATTTAAATCTGTTGCAGATGCAAACTCACCCCCTAACTGCTCATTTATTGTTTGCATAACGCGATATGCAGTTGTAAAATCTGGTTTTTGTAGTGTTAACTCTATTGATTTCTGTTGAAGGGTGTTGTTTTTTAACTCTTTTTCAATTGTAGCTCCATTTGGAACTCTTCCGACTGTATTGTGATTTTTAATATTTTTAGAGCCATTTTTCCCCTCTGCAGAGTAGCCTGTTATTGAGATATTTCCTTGTGCTAATCCATAAATTTGTCCATCAGCCCCTTTTAATGGAGTCATTAATAAAACCCCTCCATTTAATGATTTTGCATTTCCAATTGATGATACCTCAACATCAATTTTATCCCCAACTCTTGAAAATGGAGGAAGTTTTGCAGTAACCATAACAGCTGCAACATTTTTAACTTTTAGTGAGCCACTATCAACTTTTATTCCCATTTTTTGTAACATTGTTGCCAATGATTTTATTGTAAATTTTGCCTTATCATCATCTCCAGTTCCATCTAATCCAACAACAATTCCATAACCAATTAAGTCATTAGAACGAATCCCTTTTATTGTAGAGATATCTTTTACTCTTGCTCCCCAAAGGGGGATAATAGTAAAAATTAAAAATAAAGCCACTATATATCTCATAATCTCCCCCTGTTATCAATTTGACATGTCAAAAATATAAACCACTTAAAGTTCGTAACTATTCAGCAGAATTTAATCTTTTTATATTTTAAATTAAATAAAATTAAAAACTATTTTTCTTCTTTTTAGTAAATAAAATCAGGATTTTACTTACTTTTGGGATTCTTTTAAAATTTAAAAAAAATAACTAAAATCAGTTTCCACTGAATAGTTATGCATTTTTTATTGTAAATCTATAAATAGCAGATTTACAAAATGATGAAAGCAATAAAAATTCCAGCTTACTATTTATTATTGAATTATGATTTTATGAAAAATCTATTTTTAACTAAAAAATTTAATATTTTATAAATTAAATTTACTTTTTTTTAAAATTAGATAGAATAAGTGATATT
>JAFGXH010000305.1 GCA_016936735.1 bacterium | reverse complement strand
GGAAAAAAACACCTCAATTTAGTTTTCTTGCAATTAAAATATTTTTAGGAAGAGTTAAAATGTCTTTAGCAACAGACTCTTCTGAGCAAAATATTAATAGATTAGCAGCTGAATTAAGGGAACTTTTTATTAAGAATGAATCAATTCCAACACTTCAAAAAGATTTAGAGTTAATCCAATAATAAGGGGGCTAATATGATCAAAAATCAATATTCAGTTGAAGAGGTAAGAGAGAAAATCGAAGGCGGAAAATGGCTTATCCTTGCTGGAGATGAAAAAGTTTTGAGTCAGCTTCCTGCAGGAAATTGGATAGGAGGAACAATTCCATATTTTATGGGAGATGAAGGAGGAGAGTTTTCAAAAGATAAAATATCATTAACAGAGTTACCAGATTATATTGAATCAATTAAAGTCTCTGTTTATGATGAAGATTCAATAAAAAATGTTTTTCTTGATGCACCAGATAATGGTTTCAGTTTTATCTTAATTCCAAAATATGATTCATTATTATTTGAATTTGCAACAAATGTTCCTCTTTATGAGAATTTTGCAATGAGACCACTATTAGGTTGGGTGACGGGGATGTCTTTAGAGGATGATATTCATGATTCACCAAAAGTCTATTACTCAAATAGATCATTTAAAGATAGAGCTATTGTTTTACATGTCTCCCTTCCTAAAAATTTAGTTGCAGAGGTTGGGATAATAAATATCTTTGAACAGGGTGATGGGGATATTATTGAGTTTCTTGAAAGTGGTTTTAATGCAAAAGAGGTAAAAATTAATGGAGAATTAAGGGATTTTGGAGAGTATTTTGAGGAGAAAGCGATTGATCCAAGATTTCCTTTTGTTGCAGACTATCTTGGAACTATGATAAATATTGGAGTTGTTGAGAAAAAATATAAGAAGGGGGATACTATAGAGTTTTTTGCCCCTGTATTTAAGGGAATTGAGTATAAATATTGCAAACCAATGATTAGTTATGTTGAACAGTTTTTACCTAAAATGCCTCTTGAGATTGCAGAAGATATATTTTTTTCATGTAATTGTCTTAAAAACTATCTTCATGGTGGTTTAGTTGGAAAAACAACAGGGGGAATAAAAGGACCTATAACATTTGGAGAGATAGCATATCAATTATTAAATCAGACTTTAGTCTATCTTACCATTCAAGATATTAATAAAAAATAGATTTCAATTGATTTTTAGATATGTTATTGAGGACAACCATTATTTTGAGCTGTTCCAAGCTCAAGAGGGCATTCATCACACCAATCCCCAACATTATCATGATCTGAGTCAGCTTGAACTCCATTATCAAGTGGTCTAATTGGGTTAAAAAAGTTTGGACAATTATCTTGGTCATCTGCAACACCATCAGCATCAGAATCAGTAGCTGTTGTTGATGTATACTCATTTTGTCTTGTTGGAGTACAGGTTGGTTCTCCACTTGGAGTGTCACAGAAGAATAAGCCATAAGCAGAGCTGTTTGCTGTAACTAATTGAGCAAAAGTTTTACTGATTTCAGATTGAACACAAACTGTTTTATCTTTTCCACAAACATTTGTTCCCTTCCATACTAAAGCTTCACAGCCTGTTTGTCCTTTTGGGACTCCTGACATTATAGTTGTATCACCATAAATAGGTTTTCCACCTCTAATAACAAGTGCAACATTTTTAATATCAGCCTCTACAACAGCTTCATAAGAGTCTGAAAAATCTCTTGCATCAAAAATAGCAATATCTGCAAGTAATCCAACTTTTAAATCACCTATTGCAGAGTCAATATGAAGTGCCCTTGCATTTGAAATAGTTGCCATTTTCCAGATATCTTTATATGAAAAATGATGGTTATAGTAGTAATTATTTAAATATGATGCACATTGAAGTTCTCTTAACATATTCATAGAACCAGAAGGAGTCCAATCTGTTCCAAGACCAATTGTTACACCAAGACGATCAAACATTGTAACAGGTGCTGTATTTCCATAAAGAGAGATATTAGATCTTGGAGACCAAATCATTGCAGTTCCTCTATCGGCAAGTTTTTTACCATCTTCAGCTTTAAAACCAACTGCATGAATAAATGCAACATTTGATTTTGTTAAATCTTTTCCACCAGATTGTTGACCACTTAAACATAAAAACTCATTTCTTGCTTGAACATCAATTCCCTCAGAAACATGAGGAAGATAACAACCATTATTCAATACAGATTCAGTATCAATTGATGGGTATCCACAACCAGATGCTAATAGAGTACCATTACTATCACCCAATGGGAAAGTTTCATATTTTACTAAACTCATAGTACCCCCCTCATTGAGAGTACCACCTTTATCAACATTTCTTAAATACCCTTTTGCTCCACCAGAACCAGCAAGAACTGTTACCCCTGACATAACATGACGAAGCTCTCCCCAAGCCTGTTGATCTGTTGTTGCACTACCAGATGCAGATATTTTAGTATGTCCACGCAATCCTTTTCTCCAATCATGACGATGTTCGTATCTCTCTGTTCCCCAGTTTTTAGGATAGTTTTGAGTATATGTGATGTGGTCATGAGCATTAATTAATGCTGGAGAGACAGATGCTCCAGAACAGTTTAATAAAGAGGCATCTGTTGCTGCTGAATGAGATGAACAATCACAACCAACACAAAGAATAATACCATTCTCAGAAAATAGTACCTCTCCACCTTGATAAATCTTCTCTTCTGTTAATATATTTCCTTTTATTAAAACCCCTTTTCCAGTTGTTTTTCCATCAGAGATGCAGGTTGCATTATCAATTGGTTGAGAGTCACCACATTGAACAACACCATTTATCTCATTTATCTCAATACAACCACCATTAATATATCCATATCCCTCTGGACATTTACAATATGTCATATTATTGTTTGAAACACATGTTCCTAACTCTCCACAATCAACATTATCACATGGGTCTGGAATCTCAAAACAGAAATGGTCATCACCACAAGCATAGCCATCATTACATTGAGAGTTATTGTAACATCTTCCTGCTGAGATTTCACACCATCCTTGATTATTGCAGAATTCCCACTCATTACAAGGTGTTTCACAAACCATCTCTTCAACACACGCAATTCCACTTCCAACATATCCATCTTCACAACCACAAGTAAAACTTTCCCCATTTTCAATACAAACTGTTTTATGAGGAATTGAATTTAAACATGGATTTGGATCGCATGGATTTGAAGAGCTTTCATCACCTCCTCCACAAGAGAATAGAAGTGTTGTTAAGATTAAAAAAACCGCTTTTTTCATTTTAAATCTCCAAAGTGATGGATATCCATTATAACAAGAACTAAAAATGTTTCAATTGAAAATTATATTTTTAATAATCTTTTTACAAAATATACTCATTTTAAATTGAAAGCTTGAAGTTTTTATTATCTTCTGATATGCTCGAGAATAGTTACTTTTTTTAACTTTTAATTTGGAGTGCTATATGAATATTAATCGTTCCATTGAGTTGATTGAGATGTTTAAGTGTAATCTTGAGGAGATTATACGTTTAGAGAGTTATGAAGAGAAAAAAATTGGCAGTATTGTTTTTGAAGTTAAAATGTTGTTTGCTTGGATATTTGATTATAGTATCTCTAAACACTATGTTAAACATATTGAAAGATATTTTGAAATCACTAAAAAAGAGTCTAATGGAGTATTTTATAATAGAGAGAGTTTAAGTGAATTTATTGATTTTCTCTCTGCAGTTCAAAATCATATAGAAGAGTATTCAAAATATAGATAGTATTTTTTATATTAAAATTAAACTATTTCTCTTATTGTTCTATTTTTTTTAATAGAGGTATTTTTAAAGAGAAAAATCCATTTGCTTCTGTTATTGTTTGTTCAATGAGATAGTTTGTTTCAAGCATGTTTGGAAAAAAATCTGAAAGATTTTCAATATATAATGAGACAACAGCAGAGCCTATTGGATTTAAGTTAATATCAGATAAGGATAACAATGTTTTATATCCTTCAGATAAATTAAATGTTAAATATCTATTAGTTGTTGAGTTAAAATTTTGATAAAACATTACTGTTGTTGCACTATTATCCTGCTGTTCTGTTGATTTTATTAAAATATTGTATATTCCATCCTCTAACATAACCTCAAAATTACCATTTGAATCAGTAATAACCTCTGTTTCACTTGCAAAACCAGAAATATTCTGTTTTTGGAATGTGATAGGTGAATATGTTGAATCCTCATTAAGATGGTTTAGTACTTTTCCTTGGTATACTCTTTTATTCTCAAGTGAAATAGTGATTTCATTATTGTTTAAATCTATTTTATTCTCTTTTGATAGGGAGGCATAGCATGAGTTACTTGGTGTTTTTGCTGATATAGTATATGTTCCTGGAATTAATCTGATATTTTGAATATCAGATTTAAAAATAGTATTTTCACTTCGACTGCAATTAGAACATGTTGTATAAAAACTATTTTTATATACACCACTAAATCCAACCATTCCAGTTATATCAACTTTTATTCCCTCTAAATTTCCACAATCCCCTTCAAAATTAATTGAAATATCTTGAAATGTAGTAAAGTTTCCAATAGTTATATTTCCTATATTTTCACCACTCAAACTTGATGAGTAAGTAAATGATGTATTTGGAAATGTTGGAGTGGTTATTTTTAAAAATAGATTTTCTAAACTAGATGGAACTAATAAGGAAAAGTAACCACTTTTTTTGCAATTACTATCTATCTCTTGATTACAAGATAATGTTTTATTTGATATCAAAATCTCTTTTCCACTATTATCAATGGTATAGGCATATATATTAGCATCATTCAGATAGTTTTTTTGCTCTCCAAGATAGTACTCTAAAACTCCATATATTTTTTTATATCCATTAGTTTCAAAATAATATTGGTCAAGTTGAATTGGAGAGTTATATATAGATAAGGCCTCTAAATTTGAGATTGTAAATGTGTATGGTGGATAGATTTTTTCTGGATATATTGTTATTTTATATGAGTCAATTGGAACTTTGAATTGATAGTATGTTTTTCCATCCTCCTCATATGAACGGGTTGTAAATAGTAGAGATGAGTTACTTTCACTTTGTGCAGAGATTTGATAGCTCATTTTAATATTTTTATTGTTTGTTATTAATCCAGTAATCTCTGTTTTTGGTACTGTTTGAATTTTAAATAAAGAGTTTTTATTGTTTTCTAACTCCTCTATTGTTAATTTCTCTGTTTTTATTGGAAGATAATAGTAATCATTAGAGGATGAGTTTTGAGGTGTTATTTTAATTGAGAATTTTGTATCTGAATTTGTAATTGTTTTAGAGATACAAATATTTGCTAAACATCTCATATCATCACTACAATCACTATCATAACTACACTCCTTATCAATTGGAATCCAAAAAGAGGAGTTGTCAGAGCATGATAAAAATATCATTGATAATGAAATAGAGAAAAATAAGGTTGATTTTGATCTGAGGATTTTTTTTAATAAATTAATAAATAATGTAATAACCATCTCTATTTCCCACAATTTTTAAAAAGATACCATCCAGATGTTGCGGTTCGTACCTCATCTCTGCTATTTGGATCCTCTATCTGTTCTGCTTCACCTGGAACATCACCAAAATCTGTTGCTCCTCTATCAGAAATTAAAACCCAAATAATATAATAATTTCCACACTCTATATTATCATAATCAATTGTATATGAGAATGTATTCTCTTGCTGTGCTGATTTTATAGATTTTTGAGATGCTGCTACCTTACCATCATTACTAATCTGTTTAATGAACCAAAGTGTTGTCAATATATCTTGAGGATTCAAATCTTTAACTTTTATTGTTATTTCGGTTAGATCATTAGCAATATTATTCCAAGGAACTGGATTTGAATATGTTATAATTGGTGCAATATTTTCACTTAAAAATGGAGGTTCATCTAAATCTTCTGGTAAACATGAAAAAGAGAACATAATAACCCCCATACAAATGGCCTGTACAATTAGAAGCAAATTGTTTTCCAAGTTATAAATAGCTGTTCTAAAGGGGTTTTTCATAATATCTCATAAAAGTATATATAAAAACAGGTCATAAATGTCTCTATTTTTATAAAATTAAAAATGTTAATTATAATACTTTTTTGTATTAATATATACAATACTTCATTTTATATACTATTTGGGTTTCTCCAAATATCTAAATATTGTTCTTGCATCAATACCTAACTCTTGAGCTGTTTTTGATTTATTCCAATTGTTTCGTTTAAGAGCCTTAATAATATACTCTTTTTGAAAATTCTGTTTTGCAATACTTAGTGGTAATACTGCATTTTTATCAACATGCTCTATTCCAAGCTCTGTTGGTGTGATATGGATTTTATCAGATAAAACAACCCCTTTTTTAATTCTATTTTCTAGCTCTCTAATATTTCCTGGCCACTCATACTGTTTCATTAAATCTAGAGCTGCAGGGGTAAAACCAACAACTTTTCTTTGATACTCCTCTGAAAATCTATTTAGAAAAAATTTTCCAAGAATCTCAATATCATCCTCACGCTCTCTAAGAGGTGGTAAAGATATTTGAATAACATTTAAACGATAAAGTAGATCCTCTCTGAATGTTCCTCTTTGAACCTCATACTCTAAATCTTTATTTGTTGCAGCAACTATTCTAACATTTACATATATTGGGGTTGAACTACCTACTGGTGTTATCATTCTCTCTTGTAAAGCTCTTAATAGTTTTGCCTGAAGATTAAGAGGCATCTCTCCTATCTCATCCAAAAATATAGTTCCACCATCAGCCATCTCAAATTTACCTTTTTGATCATTTACAGCTCCTGTGAAAGAGCCTTTTTTATGACCAAAAAACTCTGATTCCATAAGGTTTTCAGGTATAGCAGCACAATTTATTGTTATAAATCCCTTTTTTGCTCTATCACTTCTTTCATGAATCTCTTTTGCTACAAGCTCTTTACCAGTTCCTGTTTCTCCTTGAATTAAAACAGATATATCTGTTGGAGCCACTTTCTCAATTTTTCTAAAAACATCTTTCATTTTTAGTGATGAACCAATTATTCCACCAAATCTCATTTCCCCTTTACTAATAGGATTTTCTAACTCCAATTTATTAAGTAAAAAGGCATTTTGAACAATAAGAGATGTCATTGCTGCAAAAATTGTTAATGTTTCAAGGGATTCATGATTAAATAGATTAGATATCTGATTATTTCCAAGATATATAATTCCAATAAGATGATTTCCTGATTTAAGAGGAGCACATAAAACAGAACTAAGTTTCAAATTAATAACAGACTCTGATGTTGAAAATAGTTGGTCATTAAAGGCATCAGAAACAATAACAGGTCTCCTTGTTGCAATTGCTTTTTCTATAATGGAGTCAGAGACCTGTTTTAGTGGATTTCCTATATTCTCCTGATTCATATTTCTAGCAGATGCAGCAACAACCTCTCTATTTTGAAATATAAGAATATATCCTCTTTCTGCTCTTGTTAATGATAACAGCATATCAAGAAGATTATTTAATAGAGTATTAAAATTCTCTGTCTCTAAAATAGTATCACTCAGTTCAAGAAGTTTTTTATAAAGATGTTGATCTACAACAGTTTTATCAAAATCATCAACAACCTCTTGATCATTTAATATAAACTCAATAATGCTTGAACCAACATTTATTTTATCATGATCTGATAGTTTATGTTTTTTTGTTTTCTTTTTGTTAAAAAAGGCAAAACCTTTGTTTAGTGTATGTAAAAAATAGTTATCTCCATCAAAAACAATATTTGCATGAACATCTTCAAGAGTAATATCTGGAATATAGATATCATTATCGATATCATTTCCTATAGTTGTTATTCTTTTGAATATCGAAAATATAAGAGTCTGTTCAGAATTACTTAAATATACTTTTAATGAGGGCATTAAATCCTCCTGAAAAAATGTTATGATCAAATTTTATAAAAAAATATTTAAAATTTAGATTTAAAAATCTATTTTTAAATCTATTAAACCACTATTAAAAAAGGATACTTTAAATGGTTTTGTTTTTTTAAACTCTGTTTTTTGTTGAAAAATAGGTTTATAATTAATAACACCATCAACAGCACCATAAATAACAACAGCAAGAAAACCAATTAGGGAGTAAAGTTGAACTGTTTGATAAACCTCAGCTTTTGTTTTATCACTTCCAGAGTAGTATCCATTACTATCCTGTAAAGAGTATACCATCCAATATGATATAATATTTACAGATAGTAAAATTGTCTCTGAAGTCAGAAAAAAATTACCTTTTGATGATTCTCCATTCCTATATTGAGCATATCCAAAAGGGATAAAAGATGAAAAATATGGATTTTTCTCATTTTCTACAATTTTCTCCTCATACTCTTTCCAAATCTCTTTAACAGTCACCTCTATTGTATCTGTCTTTTTACCATCCTTTTTATCCTCTTGCTCTATTTTTTTTACCAATCTATTCTTCTCTTTAAACTCCTCTGATACTTTTTCAAAATATTGTATAAGTGGTGGTGGATATAATAGTACATCTAATTTGAATGTTGAATCAATTGTTAGTAATTCTCTAAAACTTTCACCACTTTTTATAAGATTTTTTTCAAAAAAATAACAGGCTCCTAAAATTTCATAAGACTTTATTTTATCTTTTTCATCATCTAAATCAAAAGCCACTTTTTCTAATATCTCAATTGCTTTTTTGTAGTCACCAAATTGATAGTAGTTATTTGCAAGTGAAAATTGCTCCTTACTTGTACTAGCAAAAATTGTTATTGAAATTAAAAATATAAAAAAAAGTAGTCTCATCAATCAACCAAATTCAATCTCTCTATTTTACCAAAAAATTAAAATGTGTCAAGAAAGCATTTAAAAAGATATAAATTCTTTTTAAATTGAGCCTATTTAAAGGATATTATCAATATTATTAATATTAAAAGAGATCTATTATTTTTTTTAATTAACTGATACTGTGAAGTTATTATGAAATTGTGAAAAAATTCAAAAAATAGCTTTATGTTTACGAAAATTCTTTTAAAATCAAGATTTTAAGCGGTTTTTTTGATTTACTTTTATATATTTATAGCATATCATAAAAGTTCGACAAAATTATCTCTTTCCAAGGAGGCAACTATTATGATGTGGAAAACAGAAGAGGGTAGTACAGAAAGATTGATTCAGCTATGTTTAGGTTATTTCGTTTTTTATGTGATAACTGGAGTTAGTGTAAAATATTTTTTATCAACAAAAGATGGTTTTCCAGCTTTAAATGGAATGGAGTATTTGGTATATAGCACTGCTGGTGGTGCACTTATTGCAACGGGAGTTGTTTTAGTATTAAGATGGTATCATATGGAGTCAGTAAGAAGAGTTAAATTTGGTCCATTTAATGTTCCATCTGAACTGTTATATATTATCCCTTCTGGAGTATTTACTGCAATTGTAATTCCAACAACAACATTAATGTACTCCTTTAAAGGAATCTCTGTAATGTTAGCAATGGTTTTAATGAGAGGTTCTGTTATTATTATTGGTAGAGTTGTTGATGCTGTTCAAATTAAACAGGGAATCATGACAAAAAAAGTTTACTGGGAAGAGAATATGGCTGTTGTTTTTGCTTTACTTGCTGTTGGTACAAACTTTTGTACTAAAAGTGAGGGACAAAATCCATTTACCTCTTTACCTGTTGTAATAACATTCTCTTCATATATTCTTGCCTATACTTTTAGAATTTATATAATGAACTATTATAAAAATACTCGTCCAAAAAATATTAAAGCAGATAATAATAAAAGCTTTTTTGCTCTTGAGCAGATTACATCAACAATTACACTTTTATTAGTAACTGGAACAATTATTCTCCTTGCGACAAAATATGGTTTTACTGGTGAAAGAGTAGATCCTATTGTGAAAGCTGTTACAAGTCCAGATAAAAACTACTGGTTTACAGCGATTCTTTCTGGTATGGCATTTGGAGTTGTATCATTTTTCTCTGTTTTTATTTTTATGTTTAAAGGTAGAACAGCAACATTTGCAGGTCTTGTTAATCGTTTAACATCTCTTATTGCAGGAACAGCATCAACAATTCTTTTTGCACTATTTTTTGGTGGAAAATATCCTAAAGTAATGGATTGGATTCTTCTTGGTTTCATTCTTGTTGCTGTTGGTTTTATGTCAAAAGCTGAAAAAAGAAGAAAAAAAGAGTTACAATCATAATATTCAAGCAATTTTTTCAATATAAATAGTTAACATCAATCTAGTTTTATCTGTTTATTTATTTTTTTTCTTTATAGTAATAAAAAATAGTAATATTTTTACATGAACAGCGTGGTTTTAACCCGCTGAATATGAAAAAAATTATGTTT
>JAFGXH010000304.1 GCA_016936735.1 bacterium | reverse complement strand
ATTTTTGCTACTTCCTCTTTTTCTAAAATATTATCTAAAATAGGTTTATCATACTCATCAATAAGGATAACAACAGGAGCAAATTTTTGATAAAGCTTTGAGATTAGTTGTTTAAATTTTTCTGATGTACTTTTTCTTGAAAGAGTTATTTCATAATTTTCAGCAATATCTTCAATTTCGTAACTAAGTTTCTCTTCTAATTCATTAGCTGTTTTTGAGCTTACTTTGTTTAAGCTTAATTTTATAATTGGATGTTTTTTCCATTCAAATTTTTGTTCATAAATATATAAACCTTTAAAAAGCTCTTTATCACCTTTGAAAATAGATTCAAGTGTTGATAAAGTAAGAGACTTACCAAATCTTCGTGGACGAGATAGAAAGAATTGACCATTTATTTTGTTAACAAGCTCATAAATCTCTTTTGTTTTATCAACATACATACAGTTATTTTGTATTATGGTTTTGAATGTATAAATACTTGTTGAAAGATTTTTTCTCATGTTTTCTCCTTAATATTTTTTTAAATTATTAAAAAAACATTTTCAATTATAGTTTCTTTATGGGATAATATCAAGTGAGTAAAAAATAAACTATGGAATTTTATTACCATTTATTTTATAATATCTTTAAGTTAATTTGTGGAGATTTTATGAATCCAATTACAGAACCAATTAAAGAGAAATTAGTAAAAGCTGGTCTTCAGATGATTCAAGATACCCTAGTTATAGGAACTTGGGGGAATATAAGTATAAGAGTTCCAAATACAGATAGTTTTGCCATAACACCAAGTGGAGTAAACTATTCAGATATTACAACTAATGATATTGTTATTCTTAGTTGTGATGGTGAGATTCTTGAGGGAGATAAAATACCATCAATTGAGTGGCCACTTCATGCAGCTGTATACAAAGCAAGAGAGGATATTTCTGCTTTAATGCACACACATAGTCCCTATGCATCTGCTTTATCAGCAGCAAGAAAACCAATTCCTCCAGCAGTTGAGGATGTTATTCAAATTGTTGGTGGAGAGGTATCTGTAACAAAATATGCACTTCCAGGAACAAAAGAGCTTGGAGAGGCAACAGTTGAGGCTTTAGGAGATAAAAATGCTGTTCTTTTAGCTAATCATGGTCTATTAGGAGCTGCAAAAACAGTTGAAGAGGCATTTAAAATATGTAAAATTGTTGAAAAGGGTGCTCAAATAACACTATTGGCTCAAAATGTTGGTGGAGTTGTTCCTCTTTCAAAAGAGGAGTGTGATATTATGAGAGATTTCTATCTTAATCATTATGGTCAAAAAAAGTAGAAAACATTAAAAAACATAATTAATAATTTATGATTTTATAGTGAATTTATCATTATAAATCGTTTTTTTAATATAATTAAAAAATTTAGATATTGATTTTTTTTAAAATATGAATATTTTAAAGCAGTTGTTATATTTTTCTATTTTTAATCTCTTTAAATAATTGACTTTGGAGGTTTATTATGATTTTAAGGGAACCAATTAATGGATTAACACACTTTATTGGTGCACTTTTAGCAATTGCTGCATTGGTTGTATTAGTTGTAAAATCTGCTATTGATGGTACTGCTTGGCATGTTGTTTCATTCTCAATTTATGGAACAAGCATGTTTCTTTTATATCTTTTTAGTTCCTTATATCATTGGTTACCCTTAAGATATAAAGGTGTTTTAAAAATGAGAAAACTTGATCACATGATGATTTTTGTTATGATTGCTGGTAGTTATACTCCAATGTGTCTAATTCCTCTTCGAGGTCCTTGGGGATGGAGTCTTTTTGGAACAATATGGGGGATTGCAATTACTGGATTTTTTATTAAAATATTCTGGTTAAATGCACCAAGAGTTCTTTATGTTTCAATTTATATTGTTATGGGATGGCTTGTTGTTATTGCAATATATCCAATATCAAAAGTTTTTCCAACTGGTGGTATGGTTTGGTTGGCAATTGGTGGTATTTTTTATACTTTTGGAGCAGTTATTTATGCAAAGAAAAAACCAAATCCAATTCCAAATATATTTGGATTTCATGAAATCTGGCACATTTTTGTTATGCTTGGTAGTGGTGCACATTTTTGGATGATGTGGAGATATATTCTACCAATGGGATAATAAAAAATGCTTATATTCTTTAAAAAAACAATAAAAAGGTAAAAATGGAAATAAAACATTTTGAAACAATCTCAATACATGGTAATAGGAAGGATAAAAATCCTGAAAATGCACTAAATTATCCGATTTTTCAGACATCAACATTTACATTTAACTCTGTTGATGATGCAGAAAAAGCCTTCTCTTTTGAGTCATCAGATTATGTTTATACAAGAGGAAATAATCCAACAATAAAACAGTTTGAGGATAGAATGAGTGATTTAGAGGAGGGGAGTGGTGCTGTTGCTTTTTCCTCTGGAATGGGAGCAATATCATCAACTCTATTTTCACTATTAAAACCAAATGATCAGGTGATAGCACATCCTGTTTTATATGGTTCATCATATAATGTTTTAAACACTCTTTTACCAAAATATGGAGTTAAAACAGTTTTTACAAATTTAACAACAGATGTTTTTGAATCAAAAATAACAAAAGATACAAAAGTGATCTATTTTGAAACACCTGTTAATCCAACTTTGGATATTATTGATATCAAAATGGTTTCAAATATAGCAAAAAAGTATGGTATAAAAGTTGTTGTAGATAATACATTTGCAACTCCATATTTTCAAAAACCATTAACATTGGGAGCTGATGTTGTTGTTCATAGTGCAACAAAGTATATTGGTGGTCATGGAGATGTTGTTGCTGGTGTTGCAATAGCGAAAGATATAGATTATATAAATAGTTTAAAATTTAACTATATGTGTGAGTTTGGTTCTGTGCTATCTCCATTTAATGCTTGGTTACTTTTAAGGGGATTAAAAACCTTAGGCTTACGAGTTCGTGTTCACTCTGAAAATGGTGAAAAAATAGCTCAATATTTAAAAAATCATGAGTTAGTTGAGAGGGTTTTTTATCCAAATCAGGGGGGAATTGTCTCTTTTGAACTAAAAGGGGGATTTGAGAAGGCAAAACAGCTATTAAACTCTTTAAAAATGATAAAAATAGCTGTAAGTTTAGGAGATACAGAGACTCTTATTGAGCATCCAGCATCTATGACACATAGAAGTTTATCAAAAGAGCAACTAAAAGCCTTTAATCTTACAGAAAACATGATAAGAATTTCAGCTGGTTTGGAGCATTATGAGGATATTATTTTAGATTTGGATAATGCTTTAAAAACTTTATAAAAAATTATTAAATCAAGCTAAAAAACAGTTATTTTATCTATCTAGTTTAATTTGTTTATATCACATAT
>JAFGXH010000303.1 GCA_016936735.1 bacterium | reverse complement strand
TCATACACTGTGTCAGGAGTTGTGATAATGCAACAGTTACAAAACAGTTTTTGCACGAAAGTTATGGCAATGTAAGAGTTACAAATCAATTTTTACACTAAAGTTACATCGATGTAAGAGTTACATGTTGTTAGTTTACTATAAAGTTGTCTCATGTAACTGTTACATCAGAGTAGTTCTATAGTAAAAATGAAAAATGCGTTTTTACATTAGAGTAGTTTCATAGTAAAAATGAAAAATATGTTTTTACATTAGTGTAGTTTCATAGTAAAAATGAAAAATGCGTTTTTACATTAGAGTAGTTTCATAGTAAAAATATAAAATGAGTTCTTACATCATAGTAGTTTCATAGTAAAAATGAAAAATGCGTTTTTACATTAGAGTAGTTTCATAGTAAAAATATAAAATGAGTTCTTACATCAAAGTAGTTTCATAGTAAAAATATAAAATTCGTTATTACATTAGAGTAGTTTTACAGTAAAAATGAAAAATGCGTTTTTACATCAAACATAAAATATAGTTTTATCTTTTATGTATTTGAAACATAATAGAGAAACATTTAGGTATGAATTTAAGAGTTTAATGTTTTAAGAAAAATATACCAATAAAATAAAAGATAACTCAGAACTATTTAATTGAAACTAATTTTGATTTTGAAAAGTTTAGATGTAGTACTACTGAACTATATTTGCTTCATCATTTGGTTTTTGTCCAGATGTAAGTGAGAATCTGTAGAATGAATCATCTTCACTTGCAACACTATTATCCTCTCCTTGAACATTTGATACTGGCCAAACAGAATAAACATAATCATTTGATGAGTTTGTTACAAACATATATATCTGAACTCTACTTGATGTATTGATGTTTGTAAATGGAATTTTTATCTCCATATTTGGAACTTGAAGATAGTTTTGATGTGCTTTTTCACCACTAAATGTCTCTGGTTGCCACCAATTTGTTGCAGAATTAACAGAGTAGTAGTTTGAAACAGTATCAGATACCTCTAAAACATAATCTGCTTTAAAATTTGTTGGAAGAACTCTTGCATTCACTCCACCATCATGATCTAAAGCATATCCAAGTCCATCATTTGTTCCTTGACCACTCCAACTATCAATATATATCTCAAATCTAGCAGAGGAGTCTGATGAAAAATCTTTTCCTTTCAATGCAATGTAGATGTTTTCTGAGTCCCAAGTGATATTTGATGATATTCCTGCTCCACCATCACCAAGATACTCTGTTAGTTTCCACTCTGTTGCTTGACCATCCATAACAATTGAATGAAATGTACAACTTCCATCAGCACATGGGTCAACAACCTCCTCTATACAGTTTAAACCATCAGCAACATAACCTGTATCACAGTTACAAACTGCTGATAAATCTTCAACAACACAAGAGCCGTGGTTTGAACAGGTTACATCTTCACAAGGATTTGCTATTGCTGTTATTGTTGCATCTCCACCAGAAACAGAATTAGCTATAACACCATTTTTATCACAGTAACTCCAAGTTGTTCCACCATTAGCAGAGAAACGGTAGATATATTTAAACTCTCCCGCTGTTGTTGTTGGAAAATCTGCCATGTATTCATGATTGTTTCCACAATTTGAACAGGATGCGTTATATGTTCCAGATACCCAAGTTAACTGAGTTGGATTAATAGGTGTTGCTACTGTTGTTGCAAAACCAAGTTCACCCTTAATTTGAGCATTTGGTCCACTGTTTGTTGTAACAGTTGGAATAAACACCTGTGCATACACTCTCTCTGGAGAACTATTCTGTTCACCACTTATTGTTACTGGCCCCATTAATTTACACCACTCAACAACAGGAGCCGCATCCTCAACACATGTTAACTCTTGAGCACTGTAACCACTATCACAATTACAAACTGCAACACCATTGTTGTTTGCACAAGAACCATGTCCTGAACATGTTACACCCTCACATGGATTAACAACCTCTTCAATACAGTTTAAACCATCTGCAACATATCCTGTATCACAATTACAAACTGCTGATAAATCTTCAACTACACATGAACCGTGACTTGAACAGGTTACACCATCACATGGATTGTATGCTGCATGAATATTAGCACTTCCTGCAGTAACCTCTGCTGTTTCAGTAACAACACCATCTCTATCACAATATGTCCAAGAGTTTCCACCATCTGCAGAGAATCTATAAACATAAGAGTAGTTTCCTGCTTCAGGTAGATATAAAGTATAGCGATACTCATGATTACTAAAATATTTTACATTAAAAGTTGCACTATTCCATTGAAGAGTTGTAAGTGATTGTAGTGTTCTAATTCTGTCTATTGTATATGCAAACTCACTTTTTATTGATGGAGATGCAGTCTCAAGAGTATCTGTAACTCCATCAACATAGACCTGACCAAAAATAAATCTTGAATCACCCTCATCAGCATCATACTGAAGTGGACTTTGAATTTTACACCATGAAACAGTATAACCAGAAACAGTTGCAACTCCACTTGCAACTGTTTCAGCAACAACCCCATTCTTATCACAGTATCTCCAAGTTGTTCCATTATCAGCAGAGAATCTATAAATATAGTAGTATCTTCCTGCAGTATCTAACAACCAAGCTGTTTTATATTCATGATTGTTTCCAACTTTTGTGTTGAATGTTGCATCTTTCCATGTAATTGGATCAGTTGTAACATCTGTTATTGGAGTAGTTGAATATCCTAGTTGCCCTTTTAGTTGTGTTGACTCTGTTGCTTGAGAGTCTGTTATTGATGGAACAAGAACCTGACCAAAAACTGTTTTTGATGTGTTGATTGATACATTAATCTCTGTTGGATATTGAATGTTACACCACTCAACTGTTGCTGCAGCATTTTCAACACAAACTAAACTGTTTTCACTATTATTATAACCACTATTACAACTACATGTTGCAACACTATTGCTTACTTGACATACTCCATGACCACCACAATCTACTCCAGAGCATGGATCATTTGGTGCTGTAACATTTCCAACTCCAGAGTAGATAACTCCATCAGAGATAACTCCTCTTGTGTCACAGTATCTCCAAGTTTCTCCACCATTCATAGAGAATCTATAAAGATATGAGTATGTTCCCTCTGTTGTTGTTGGAAAATTTGCAGTGTATTCATGATTATTTCCATCTTTAATATTAAATGAGGCATCAATCCAAGTTAAATTTGATGGATTAAGTGGTTGATAAACAGGTGTATTAACAATACCTAACTGTGCTTTTATAAATGGTTGCTCTTGAGATTGAGTTGTAACACCATCAATAAATAGTTGACCATAAACAGGAACAGGAGTTCCATTCAGTTCACTATTTATTGTTGCAGGATATTTTATTCCACACCACTCAATTCCAAGCTCTTCAACACATTGTAATCCATCAGCAGCCTGATATCCAAATTCACAATCACAATATGCTTCACCATTCTCAACCATACAAACACCATGATCTGAACATGTAACACCATCACAAGGTCCAAAAATATTTGCATGTCCAACATTTCTATTAGATTCACTGATAATAGTCTCTGTTCCACAGAATTTCCAAGTGTTTCCACCATCAGCAGAGAAACGATATATATAGTTATATGTTCCTGCAACCTCAAAGTTCATATCAACTTTATACTCGTGGTTATTTCCAAACTTCACATTAAATTGTGCATCTTTCCAAACAAACCACTCAGGATTAAAAGGATATACAAACTCTTGTCCCATATTAAAACCCATCTGTGCTTTTATTTGGGTGCTTGGTGTATTCTCTGTTGTTACTCCAGGAACAAAAAGTTGTCCATAAATTGTTCTTGTTGTTCCAACTTCACCAACAATAGATTTTGGAGACCAAACAGCACACCACTCAACCTCTGTAGTGTCTGAAACACATGTATTGTTTTCAAGAGTATATCCATTTTCACAACTACAAAGTGGGGCATTGTTTACAACTGAACATGTTCCATGACCACCACAATCAACACCATCACAAGGGGAGCTATCAGAAACAACACTTGCAACACCTGAATCGTTGGTAAAAACTCCTCTTAAACCACAATATTTCCAAGTTGTTCCATTATCGGCAGAGAATCTATATATGTAGTAGTATGTTCCAACTGTTGCTACATTAAAATCTGCTTTATACTCATGATTATCAAAACTTTGAATATTAAAAGATGCATTAACCCAAGTTAAACTATCAATTGGTGTTCCCTGATTTACAATAGGAGATGTTGAATAACCCAACTGAGCTTTAACATTTGAGTTTGCTGTTGTTGTAGTGTCTGTAAGATTTCTTATAAACACCTGACCATATACTGTTGTTGGCTCATTTATTGTTGAGTTAATAGAGGCTGGAGATTGTAAATTACACCACTCAACAGAGTATGTTAAGTTTTGTATACAACTTAGTCCTTGAGCAACATAACCATCTTGACAGTTACAAACAGCCTGTGTTCCCTGAACTTCACAAACTCCATAACCAGAACATGTGATTCCTCTACATGGATTTGTATCATTAACACAGTTTAATCCAGATGCAGTATATCCCTCATCACAAACACAGATTGCCTCATTGTTTGCAACTGCACATATTCCATTACCAGAACATGTTACTCCTTGACAAGGATTAGTTTCTGCTTTACACTCAAATCCAACTGCAATATAACCACTATCACAAACACATTTTGGTGAACCAGAAACAACTCCACAATCACCATGATTTGAACAGGTTATTCCTTCACACAAATCCACAGACTCAGGAATACAGCTTAAATCATATGCCTGATAACCTGTTTCACAACTACAGCTTGCTTTTCCATTTAATACTGAACATGTTCCATGACCTGAACATGTAACATTTGCACATGGATCTACAACAATCTGAATACAATTAATTCCCTCTGGACGATACCCATCTTCACAACTACATTGTGCTGCTCCAGATACCTCAACACAATTTCCATGACCTGAACAGGTTACTCCAGTACAAACATTTTGTGTATCTGGTGCACAATTTAAACCATCTGCAACATAACCCTCATTACAACTACAAACAGCTGCACTATTTTGCACTACACAAACTCCATGACCAGAGCAGGTTACACCTTGGCAAGGATTTGTTGCATTTGTAACACAAACTAATCCCTCTGCATGATAGCCTGTATTACAATCACATTTAGGGGAACCACTATTATCAACACAGTTCCCATTTCCACACACAACATCTCTACATACATCTGTAATTTTTTCGGTATCTGCACAACCAGATGCAAAAATAACTACAAATATGGAGAGAGCTAACCAAATACGACTCATAAATCCTCCATAAAATATTAACACTAAAAAAAATCTATAAAACTACCTTAACAAGATACATATTTTTTATTTTTTTTTCAAAGAAAACCCCCTTTTTTTTTAAAAAAAATAGATTTTTTATTTTTCTGGAACAAAAAAAATATATTGGTGTCAATATCATCAGAATAAATTTATTTATTTTAGATTTTTATGGAGATAAAAAATGGATAATTCATTAATTTCAGTTCAATTGATTAAAAATAGTTCAATTGAACAACATATCTCATTCTCTGAGAATCCCAATAGTAGTTTAGAGATAGCATATCGAGGAGTTTTAAGAGTTGGTAAAATGAGTAGCTCTCATATTAAAATAGAGGATTCTCAAATGCCAAGAATACACTCAACAATAGAGTCAATTGATGGTGTTTTTTATATCACTCCAATGGGTGATACTAACTCTCTTTATAATAACTCAGCTTTTATATCAAAAGTTGAGATAAAAGAGTGGGATGAATTAACTATTGGTGAGTGGAAAATTAGATTCTTTCCACTTAAAACTATTTCAGATATTTTAAAAATAGTTGAAAACTCTAATAACTATAATCTGAAATATTTAGATAAAACCAATAACAATACTGTTTTAGATGGTGAAAAAATAGATTTACAAGAGTTAGAATCTTTCGATTTTATTGATGATGAAAATGGCTCAAAAACAGAATCTATCTCCTTAATCAGTGAACAGGATAGTAAAACCCCCTCAAAAAAATATGAACAATCGATTTTAACTATTGATGAACCAAAAGCTATTGGAAAAGGGATAGAGATAAAACAGTATTGGCAAAATAGTATTATGGCTGTAAATCTATATAAAACTCCACAAAAAGTGACTATTGGAGAGGAGCAAAATGATGATTTTTTTGTTTCAAGTATTGATTTACCAAATAAAAACTCATTTACTATTTTAGAACCAGATGGAGAGCAGTTTAGTGTAAATTTTTTACTAAATAGAGTTGATTATAATGAATTATCTGAGTGTTATAGTTTAGATGAGCTTTTAAAATCTGATAAAGCCACTATTAAAAATAGTGAATTTGGAAATATAAAGCTAATTTATAAAACAAAAATCGCTTTTGAAATTGGGGAGTATAGATTTGAGATATCATCTGTTCCAATTTTTGAATCAACATCTAAATTCTCATTTTTAGGACTACTTGACTCTTTTAATTTAAAATTTAATATTGTTTCAACATTAGTTCACCTTGCTCTACTTGCTCTTCTATTTCTAATGCCACCAGATATTGAGTCATTCTCTATTGAACAGCTTGATGAGATTCCAGAGAGATATGCAACAATTATTCTTGATAAAAAACCTGAAGATAAAAAAATTAAACAAATTGAGTTTGACCAAAAAGAGATGAAAACAGCAAAAACTGAGTTTGATACAAAACTAAAACCAAGAGATGTTAAATTTGATAACACTAATATAAATGTCTCAAATCTATCTAAAAAACAGAGAGAGGATAAAATAGCTACTCAAAATAGTGGTATTTTTGTTGCAAGTAAAAAATTTAAAGGATTAGTTGGAGGTGGTGGTGGAATCCAAGATGATAATTTAAGATTAACAGAGAATTCAGATATTATATCTGATTCCAATGTGAATATAACTATTAGAGGAACAGGTTCTGGTAACTCTGGAGGTTCAGGAATTGGTCCTGGTGGAATATTTACTAAAAGAGATCCTAATGATAACTATAGAGGTATATCATTTAATCCAAATAGTACAACTAGAAAAAAAAGAGATATAGTTGTGGGTAGAAGTGGTCCAGACAGAATAGTTGGAAGTTTAACAGAGTCTCAAATAAAATCTGTTGTAAATAAAAATATATCTCAAATAAGATACTGTTATGAACATGAACTAATGAGAAAACCTGAACTATCTGGTTCAATAACAGTAAAATGGAAAATCAATCCTCAAGGGGAGGTTATTTTAGTTAATATTGAGGGGGGAACTTTAAAAGATAGTGCTGTCCAAAAATGTATAATTAATAAAATTAAAAAATGGAGTTTTCCAGAACCTGTTGGAGGAGGCTCCGCTATTGTAATTTTTCCATTTAATTTCCGTTCTAACTAAAAATAGGACTCTATTCTAAAAAATATTACAGTAAAACTCTAAAAAATAAAAAAAATCTATTAAACAATGAATATTTTATTTTATTTTTCGTCTTTTTCTTGCTTTAACAGCTAAAGCGGTATTTAATAGATGTTTTATTTTAAAGGAGTTCCATGAAAATTTTTCTTTTTGTACTTTTATTAGGAGTAATGTTTGCCTGTGATGGCAAAGATGAACCAATTGTTCAAACTGGATGTGAATCAATGAGCTGTACAATAAATGCTCACTGTATTTTAGTTGATAGTGCTCCAAGTTGTGTTTGTAATAATGGTTATCATGCTGAGGAGTTGTTATGTGTTGAGGATCAAAATAGTGATTGTAGTAACTATAGTTGTGAATCAAACTCTCATTGTGAACTAAATGATAATACACCAACTTGTGTTTGTGATAATGGTTATCATTTAGAGAATAGTGTTTGTGTTATTGATGTTGTAAATCTTTGTGAATCATATAGTTGTCAAACTAATGCACATTGTGTTGTTACAAATAATGAGGCTAGTTGTGTTTGTAATAGTGGTTATCATTTAGAAAATAGTAATTGTATTAAAGATATGATTACTTGTGATGATATTAATTGTCCATCTCACTCATCTTGTGAAATGGAGAATCAAAAACCTATCTGTTTTTGTGATGATGATTATGTTGTTAATAGTGCAGGAACAGGTTGTGTTTTCTCCTGTGACTCTATCACTTGTCCTGCAAACTCACATTGTGAAGCAACTGCAGATGATGGTGGATGTTTTTGTGATACAGGATTTGAAGTTAACTCCTCTGGTGATGCTTGTGTATCAACAGATCCAGATTATCCATTTATTAATTTTCATATATGGAGAGCTACAAATGGATATCAGGCTTGGGCTGGTTGGTCAAATAAAGGAGAGTACTATTTAAGAGAGATGACTGTTACAACTCCAGCAGGTAGATCTACACGAACAACATACTATAGTCAGCCACATTTTGAATCTGGTTATGACGAGGCTTGGTTATTATCTGATGAACCAGAACTTGAAGAGGGTGAATATACTGTTACATTTCAATATCAAGTAGGAAGTAGTATTTTAGAGAAAACATTAACAAGAGTTGCTGAAAATCAGATTTATCTTGGAGAAACAGGATATTTTACAATAACAAATAGTGTTATAGATCCATTTGATGGTTTAAAAATATATTTAACTCCAAATTTTAATGGAACTTATCAACGTTATAATCTATATACAGCTACTGGAGCTTGGATAAAACAGACATCATATACAAATGGAGTATCCTGTTCAAGTGGTTCTAGTAACATTCTTACAACAGATGAAAATCTCTCTGCTGGTGATTATATTATTGTTTTTGAGGGTACAGATTACTCTAGACAATATAGTTATTATAGTGGAGTACTTTTTACTGTTACAGAGTAGTAGAGTTTCTGGATAATATTTACAATCTATTCAAGCTGGTAATTACACTCTTCTATTGAAAATACACAATCCATTGAAT
The DNA here is from genome assembly GCA_016936735.1 of bacterium. Taxonomy (GTDB): domain Bacteria; phylum UBP6; class JAFGXH01; order JAFGXH01; family JAFGXH01; genus JAFGXH01. Next base: position 12,328 of record JAFGXH010000303.1, on the reverse strand, counting down.
TTTCAAATATTTTATCACAATCCCCATTATTAATGCAATATTCCTCATCAGAGCAACTATTCTCATATCTTACACAATCATTAAAGCAGATATTTGCCTCATAAATCTCATTTATACATTTTTTATATTTCTTTTCATTACAAATATCTCTTGCATCACAATATGCTTTACATTCATACTCATTATACTTTTTTAGAGATCTACAATTATCCATACAATCAGGGTAGGTAAGACCAATACATCTATCTTTGCATTCCTTGATTTTTAATGAATTATCTTCATAACAACTGTAGTTTTCACAACGAGAATTACAAATATCTTTTATATCAGATTTTGTTATCCCATCATCACAAGAAATAAGAATAAAAATAGTAACCAAAACAAATAAAAATTTCATGTAAATACCCAAATAAATTTTAGATATGATACAAAAATCTATTTTTTTGTCAAATACTATTTTTTAATGGCTATTAAGTCTATATTTTCTATTATAAAAAAAATTAGGTACTATTTAGAATCACTTAATATTTTAGAAAACAATCTGATTTTATCACATAAAAATAACAATAGAAGGCTTGTTAATTAGATTTTAATCTGCTATATTCATTCAAACGATGGAGGTATTATGAACGCTTGGATACTATCTTTACCAAAAGAGAAAAATCAAATTATTAGACATCTTCAAGAGGCTCAAAAAAGAGATGAATTTTGATATATTTAAAAAATTATCAGATTTACCATCTGAACTAAAAATAGGTGCAATATATAAAGAGTGGTGCAAAGAGTTAAATAATATTTATTATAAAAATAGGGAGTCTGAATTAAACTCATTAAAACTTGCAGATGAGTTTATCATAAATAAAAATAAATAAATATATTTTATCTTGTTCCCCCCACCCTAAATCCCTCCCCACTACGTGGAGAGGGACTTGAAGAGAAGGGATGTTAAGATGAATTTTTATTAAAATCTCTTTTCCCCATCGCCACATAGAAGCGGGTTCCTTAAAAATGCTAAAGCATTTTTAGGGTGCGAGGGATATTGGAGAGCTTAAAAGAAAAATAGTTTTTTATAAAAAAAAATGATATATTATACCAATCATTACTATTTGGTTCTTATGAATATTGATATTAAATATAAAAAAATTGTTCTTGCAGTATCAGGAGGAAAAGACTCTATTGTTATGCTTGATATATTTGCAAAAAAAATTGATTCTCTTGGGCTTGAGCTTATTGTTGTTCATATAAATCATAATTTAAGAGAGAGTAGCAATTTAGATGCTCAATTTGTTAAAGATTTAGCAGATAGTTATGGTATAAAATCTGAAATACACTCAATAAATATAGATTCAGATGGAAACATTGAGTCAATTGCTCGAGATTTAAGATATAATATCCTCCACCAAACAAAAAAAAGATATAACTTTGAGGTAATTGCAACAGCTCACACAAAAAGCGACTCAATAGAGAATTTTTTTATTCGCCTCTATCGAGGCTCATCTCTTGATGGGTTGGCAGGAATATCATCTCAATATAGTGATGTTATCAGACCATTAATAAACTATACATCTCAAGATATTCTAGATTATATTGAGAAAAACTCTCTAAAATTTGTTCAGGATGAGAGTAATTTTGAGAATAAATATCTTAGAAATATGATTAGAAATAGAGTTTTACCAGATTTAGAGATAGATGGCTACTCAATTAAAACACATATATCAAATATTATGGAGCAGATTGAGTTAGAGAAAAACTATTTTGATGAGATTGTTAATAGTTTTATTGATAAAAACATATATCAATATAAATCTTTCTCGTTTTTTAAAAAATCTAGCTGGAATAGAGTTCATAAAGCGGTAAAATTAAGAGTTTTAAGTAGATGTTTCTATATATTTTTTCAGGAGATTCCAACAAAAGAGAGAGTTTATCATCTTTTTGAACTATTTGAATCTGAAAATGGAAAGTGGGAATATTTTAGAGGCAAAATGGCCTTAAGTGATAAAAACTTTAATATCTTTGATTTTGGGGTGGATAAATTAACACTTAAAGAGCTGCCAAAAGTTGTTGAGAATCTATCAGAATCAGATTTCTGGAGATTCAGAGAGACTGAGATTGAGTCAACAGATTTAGATATAATATATTTCTCTGATGGTCTAAAAATGATAAAATATAATGGTTCTCAAAAATCTGTAAAAGATATATTTATAGATCATAAAACTCCGCAGTTTTTAAGAAAGAGGTGGCCGATTTTATCAAAAAATGGGAATATTATATCTATTCCTTGGATTGAGAATGGATTCTATTCAAAGTAGACTATTTAAGTTTCCAATCAAGAGCACCAGTAGGACAGTTTTTAATACATTCACCACAATCTGAACAACTATTTGGAAGCACAGCAGAGAATGCAGTATCTATAATTGTACTATAGCCTCTATTTTTAAAACCTAAAAGAGATTGATTAATAACTTCAGAACAGGTTTTAACACATATTCCACACTTAATACATTTTCCTCTATCAAGAATGATTTTAGGATGACGTGTATCATAATCAATAACACTATTTCTACCTTTGATTTTTTTAAATTGAGCTCTATAAGTCTCTGAATGTTGTTTTAAAGAGCACTCTTTTTTTGCAGTACAGCTACACTCAAAACAGCGTTCACCCTCTTGAGCAATCTCCTCTTTTGTAAATGTTAAAGATACCTCATTAAAAGTTGTTTTTCTATCTTCAAGAGATATTAAACGCTGTTTAACTCTTTTATTCTCTGATGGAGTTTTCAGAAAAACTAAACTTTTAGGTGTTAAATGATTCCAATGCCCACGAGTCACCTCTAAAAGATATGGCTCTTTATACTCTTCACCTTTAAAATATGAAAGAATTCCCATTGCAGCAACTCTTCCTTGAGCAACAGCCTCAACAACAGTTGCAGGACCATTTGTACAGTCTCCAGCAGAGAAAACAGCACTATTTTCACTATTATCAACCGATTCAACCTGAAAATTACCCTTTTTAATAGATACATCACCCCATTTATTTAATGTAACACCAAATTTAGCATCTGTTTTTTGACCAATTGCTGCAATAATTGTATCTGCCTCAACATCAAACTCAGAGTTTGGAATCTCAATAGGTCTTCTTCTACCAGAGGCATCTGGTTCTCCTAACTCCATTCTCAAACAGGTTAATATTTTTCTTCCATTCTCCTCTCTTATTTTAAGAGGAGCTACAAGAAATTGAAAATTAACACCCTCCTCTTTTGCCTCCTCAATCTCTATTTTTTCAGCAGGCATCTCATCCTCTGTTCTTCTATAAAAACAGTAGACTTCACTACTTCCAAGTCTTACAGCAGTTCTAACACAGTCCATTGCAGTATTTCCACCACCAACAACAACTGTTTTACCAGGATTTTTACCACTCCAACCACTTTCAGATATCTCCTCAAGCCATTTTATACCAGAGAAAGCAAACTCTTCACCCTCAACTCTCATTGGAGATGCTTTCCAGCTTCCAACAGTAACAGCAACTGCATTATAGCTATTTTTAAGCTCTTCAAAAGAGATATCTTTTCCAATTTTTTTATTAAAATGGAAATTGATTCCACCCATTTTATAAAAATGGTTAATCTCTTTATCTAAAAGCTCTTTTGGAAGTCTATATTCAGGAATACCATATCTTAACATTCCTCCAGCTTTGCTTTTTTGTTCAAATATATCACTTGAAACACCATTAAGACGTAAAAAATATGCGATAGCAAGACCAGCAGGACCAGCACCAATAATTGCAACTTTTTTATCTCCAAGCTGGGGAAGCTCCTCCATATAACTCTCATAAAATAGGTCTGCTGCTAATCTTTTAAAATCATTAATTGCAACAGCACTATCTTTTGAGTTTCTTCTGCAATCTTTTTCACAAAAACGTGGACAAACACGACCAATAGATATTGGAAGAGGAATTCTCTCTTTAATAATTTTTAATGACTCTAAAAAATTACCCTTTTTACCCTCTCTAATATACTCTTCAACATTTGCATGAGCAGGACAAGCAATAGTACATGGTGCTTCACAATCTCCACTATGCTCTGATAAAATAAGATTAAGAGCAGTCTGACGCATATCAAAAACCTCAGGAGAGCTTGCATCAATATCCATCCCTTCAGCAGCTAAAGCGGTACAGCTTGGAATAAATCGATTTGTTTTTTTATCTTTAACAACACAAACAAAACATGATGTGTTATGAGATATACCATTAATATGACAAAGGGTTGGAATTGGAATATGGGCCTCTTTTGCAGCCTCTAATAGTGTTTTTCCACTCTCAATTTGAAGCTCTTTATTATCAATTGTTATTTTAATGTTACCCATTAACTCCTCCTTTAACTCTTCTGTAGATAGTTTTTTTAGGACAAATCTCAATACAACTATTGCAACGTGTACATATTGAGTTATCTACAACATAATCTTTTGATATTGCTGAAACAGGACAGGTTTTAACACATGCACCACACTCAATACATTTAGACTGATCTAAATATACATCCACAAGAGGATTACATTGAAGTGCAAGACATTTTTTATCTGAAACATGCTCAATAAACTCATGTTTAAAATATTTTAAAGATGCTAAAACTGGATTTGGTGCAGTCTGTCCAAGGCCACAAAGAGAGCCTTTAATTATTTTAGGAGCAATATCCTCTAAAAATTGAATATCCTCTAAAACCCCTTCACCACCAGTAATTCTTTCAAGAGTCTCAAGCATTCTTGTTGTTCCAACTCTACAAAATGTGCATTTACCACAACTCTCTTTTGCAGTAAACTCAAGAAAATATCTTGCGGTCTCAACCATACATCTATTTTTACCAATCGCAATAAGACCACCAGAACCCATAATAGCTCCAAGAGCTTTAAGAGAGTCATAATCAACTGGAGTATCAAAATATGTTTCAGGAATACATCCACCACTTGGTCCACCAGTCTGAACAGCCTTTACAGAACCTTTTTCTGCTCCACCAATATCATAAATTATCTCTCCAATAGTTATTCCCATCGGAACTTCAACTAATCCAGGAAAAGGGATATCTCCTGCAAGAGCAAAAAGTTTTGTTCCTTTGCTTCCTTGAGTTCCATCAAGAGCATAAGTTTCTCCACCCTCAACTAAAATTATTGGAATATTTGCAAAAGTCTCAACATTATTTATTGCTGTTGGATGACCTAAATAACCTTTATCTGTTGGATATGGTGGTCTAAATCGTGGTGTTCCTCTTTTTCCCTCAAGAGAGTTTATCATTGCGGTCTCCTCACCACAAACAAATGCTCCTGCACCCTCTTTTATTTTTATAGATACAGTTTTTCCATTTAGATTATTCAGAGAGTTGCTATAAATCTGTTCAATTGCAATTGAGAGATTTTTTACAGCTAAAGGATACTCTGCTCTAACATATATAATTAACTCTGTTGCACCAGTTGCAAGTGCACCAATAAGCATTCCCTCTAAAACTTGATGAGGAACAGACTCCATCATAGAGCGATCCATAAAAGCACCTGGATCTCCCTCATCTGCATTACAAATTAATACTTTATGGCTCTCCTCTTTTGCAGAAAGAAATCTCCATTTCATTCCTGTTGGAAAACCACCACCACCACGACCTCTTAAACCAGATTTAATAATCTCATTAAGAAGTTCATCTCTTGATAAACTTAAAGCCTTTTTCAATGCTTCATATCCACCATTATCTATATACTCATCAAAAGATATTGGATTAATAACTCCTGCTAATTTAGTAACTTTTATTTTCTCAAGGTTACTTCTATTTTTATTAAATTTAAATGGATTGTTTAAGTCAAGTAATCTTTTTAAATCTTTTGGAGTTGCACTCATATGATCAAAAAAAAGAGAACCAGACTCTGTTTCAACCTCAACTAAAGGTTCTGCATAACAATGACCAATGCAACCAACTGAAATAATCTCAATATCTTTAATTTCAGATTGAAGATAGTTATAAACCTCTTGAGCTCCTGCAGCAATACCACAACTTCCTAAGCCAACTTTGATTTTTTTAATCATTCTCTACCCCCTCTTTTTGATATCTTTTAATAATTCCGGAGAGTGATTTTCTTGTTAAGTTTCCAAAAACTTTTCCATTAATACTTACAACAGGAGCAAGACTACAGCATCCAAGACAGGCAACAGTTTCAAGAGAGAAAATCCCTTTTTCATCTGTTTCACCCTCTTTTATTTTAAGCATTTCAGAAACCCATCCAGCAACAAGTGGAGCCCCTTTTATATGACAAGCGGTTCCATCACAAACAGATATTATAAATTTTCCAGGTTTTACCCTTTTAAATTGAGTGTAAAAACTTAAAATACCCTCAATCTCAACAATTGGGATATCAAAATAGTTTGATAACTCTTTAATAATATCATTAGAGACATATCCTTCTCTTTTTTGAGCCTCTTGAAGAGCTCTAATAATCTGATTTTTCTCTTTGGGTAAAGATAGTATCCAAGCGTTCATAACACCTCCATCGTTTGGGTGAATATAGCAGATTTAGGATTATTTGACAACCCTTTGATTGTTATTTTTATGTGATAAAATCAGATTGTTTTCTAAAATATCAAGTGATTCTTAATGGTATATAATTTACTACTCTTTTTATATCCTTATCAATATAGTTTTGCAATATACGATATTGCAACAAAAGTACCAACAGCAGAACCAATTGATGATAGAATGATAACGAGAAAAAGTCTTGTAACTCTATTCATCCACCATCTTTTAATTCTTGACATGTCATCTTGAACAGATTTAAAATCACCAACTCTTGGAGGAACTAAAACAGCCTGAACCAGTCCAACAACAATTCCTGCACCAATCATTGGATTAAGACTTGTAATTGGAGCAGCAATAAAGGCTGATACTATCGCAACAGGATGACCAAAAGCAAGAAGGGCACCAGCTGCACTTAATACACCATTAATTAAAATCCAATAGATAATTGCATCTTTGGAGACAGACTTATCTGATGTAAAAAAACCAACAACAAAAAGTGCAACAACAATTGTAGGAATAATCCAAGGGAGAGTTTTAGATATCCAACCAGACTTTGGAACAACAGATATCTCTTCAAGTTTTGATTCAGTAACATCTGTTTTTAAATACTCAAGCATTCCTGGAACATGACCAGCACCAACAACAGCAACAGTTTTATCTCCAAGATTTTTTTGAAGTTTTCCAGTTAAATATAGATCTCTTTCATCAATAATAACCTGTTTAACAAGAGGCATCTCTTTTCCCATCTCTTTAATCATATCAGAAAGAGCATCCATTGATTTAAGTTTTTCAATATCCTCTGCCTCAACACTACTACTTTTACTACTTCCAAAAAGTAATGAACCAATGATTTTCATTTTTCCTTTGAAATCATTAATTCTCCAAGCTCTTTTAAGAGTTACCCCAATATTTCTATCAATAAGTGATACTTTTGAATCTAATTCAACAGCAAGGTCTATAGCTTTTATAAACTCCTCACCAGGTTTGCTATTTGTTTTTTGGGACACTTTTTTCTGAAAAACAGATAGAATAAGCTGTCCAATAAAAAAGAAAATCTGTTTATCTTTAATTATTTTGATAATATCAATATTCTCATATCTATTTTCATTTTTAATTGATTCAAATCTCTGTTCATCTAACTCAACAGCAATCATATCTGGTTTTATATCTCTAATCACAGACTCAACTAACTCAACAGATTTAGCAGATACATGAGCGGTTCCAATAAGATAAAGCTCTTTTCCATTTTCAAAAACTATTTTATCAACATTATCTGCATAATTTTCTAGCTTGTAATCCATAAAAACTCCAAAGAAAAACAGGATTATAGTTTATTTATTATCTCTCTGCAATAGAAAAATAATATTCCAATAATCATATAACAATAAAAGAGATATTAATTTAGATTAACTATTGCGGAAAAATATTTTATTTTGTTAAAATTGATAAAACAGCTCTTTTTATTGTCTCATCAAGTGATAAATAGCTCATTTTTAGTTTATCAATAGATTTTTTATTGGATAAATTATATCCTGTTGTTGCAGAGATTGCCTCCTCTTTTTTTATTATAAAATTGATGCCTCCTAAAAGCTTTATAAGAGTTTTAGGAATTGGTATCAAAATATTTTTTCTATTTTTTAAGCTATCTTTGTTTAATATTTGATAATATTTTATTACTGTTTTAAAAAAGTTGTAATATGATATTTTTCCTGCTGAAATAATATATCTTTCACCAGATTCTCCATATAAAATCGCATTATATATCCCATTTGCAACATCTTCAACATGAACTATTGATGTTGTTGAATTATATGGATAAAAATATCCCCTTTCTATAATCTCTTTTATAAGTTTATTGTTTTTATCTCCAATAACTAATGCTGGATTAACAATAATAACATCTATTCCCTGATTAACAAATGATAGTGCAATCTCCTCACTTTTTCTTTTTGAATGATGATATGGTGAATCAAAATGGTAAAATCCAAATGCTGAAGACTCATCTAATATATTTTTTTGAGCAGGAGATGTTGTTGCAACTGATGAGATATGAATAATCTTTTTTAAACTATATTTTAAAGCCTCCTCAAATAGATTATATGTTGATTCAACATTATTTCTAAATGTTTCCTCTCTATCTGTTAATGATACAACTCCAGCAATATTTACAAGAAGCTCTTGTGAATCTAAAAACTCTTTTAAAGAGCTTTTATCTAATAAATCACCATAAACTATTTTAATTTTAGGACTATTAGGAATATTCTCTCTGTTTTTTCTTATTAAAACAGTAATTTCATCATAATATGGTAGAATTTTATTAATAAAAGCCTTTCCTATAACACCATTTCCACCTGTTATTGCTATTTTTTTCATAACAATTCCCAAAAATATAGCCGACTTTACCATTTTTTTTTATAAATAAAAACTAAAAAATAGTAACTATTTAGCCGAAATTGGTTTTGGTTATTTTTTTATTTTGATATAAAACATTAGATTTATAGCTTTTTATCTCTATTTTTTTGAACAATTTTCAAGAAAATCTGCAGTTTTATTGTAATATATCACTCTATTCTCTTTTTTTCTAAAACCATGTCCCTCATCATCAAAAATATGTTTAAAAACTGTTTTTCCAGCTTTTTCCATTTTATCAATTAAAATATAGGCATCACTAACTGGAACTCTTGGATCATTTGCTCCATGAAAAATATATAACTCTCCCTCAATTGTATCAACCATATTTGTTGGAGAGATAAATTTTAAAAACTCTTTATCTGTGAGTGGACCATACTCAATCTCTCTTAACTCTCTTCTATATGAGGCTGTATTTTCAAGGAAATTGATAAAATCAACAACTCCAACAGTATTTACTCCACAAGAGTACTGTTTTGGATACTCTGCCATACTTGCAACAACCATAAATCCACCATAACTTCCACCCATTGCAATAAAACTATTTGGAATTGATATTTTCTGCTCTATAAGTTGATCTAAAATAGCTTTTCCATCTTTTACAGAGTTCATTCTTAATTTATAGTTATCTAAATCCATAAAATCACTTCCATATCCAGAGGAGCCTCTAACATTTGGTGCAACAATAGCAAAACCTTTTTGAAGATAGTATTGAAATGTGGTGATAAAATATGGTCTAAATTGAGCCTCTGGTCCACCATGAAAATATACAATTGTTTTAAATGGACCCTTCATATTTTTTGGAAGATAGAGAAAATATGGAATCTCAACACCATCAAAACTTTTTACTTTTCTTAATTCAGGTGCAACAAATTGAGAAACATCAATATTATTACTAAATTTATAGCCAAAACTTTCAGTTTTATAGTTTTCTAAATTAATTGCCTCTGGAGTTATAATTCTGTCTGGATTCATCATATCATACACAACAGAGCCATTTGATATACTCTTTAACTCAATAACAGAGTTTTTTAGTGGAAGCTCTTTTATTGTTTTTTCAAAATATATATTTGTACCACTATTTTCAGAGTTTTTATCTGGAAACTCTCTTATTTCTGTTGATTTTAAATGGTAACAACTACTATATCCCTGATTATTTGTGCAAAATACAGCATTCTCTCTTCTTCTATCAATAACAGCAGACTCAACACTCCATTTATCTTTGAAAATATCTTTTTTCTCTCCATTATCCCAAAGTTGAAGATAATCCATATCACTATTCTCATTTGTTAGCATAAGAGTAGCATTCATAAAAAATCCAATAGGAATATATTTTCTTTTTTTATCAGCCCCTTTAATTTTTTCAAAATTACCATTTTGATAATGAAATGGCTCAATAATAGTGTTTCCAATAAATGTGATAAATAAAAAATTATTTTTGGATAGTGCATCCGTAATTATATTATATCCATCTTTTTTAACTAATAAAGTTTTCTCTTTTGTTGTTAAATTAAGATGATAAATATAGAAATCTTTTTTTGTCTCCTCATTAGATGAGAAAAGAATCTCATTATCATTTAGCCAAATTGGTTCCTCAAAGCGAATTTTTTCATCAACTAGTAGAGGCTCTGTTTTATCTGTTTTAAAATCATAAATATAAAAATCATACTGTTCACTTCCCCCTTTTGATATCAAATAGAGTATTTTAGACTCTTGAGGACTTACATAGTAATTATCAACAGCATCTTCATGATTCGTTAACTGCTTTGAGGTTTTATCTGCTTTTTCTAAAAATAGTTGAGAGGCATTCTCTTTTTTTCTAGAGAGATAAAGTTTATCACCATTTTTAAGAATATAGCCTGAATTAGAACCCTCAATATTGATATAATCACTAATTGAGAGTTTTTTACTATCCAAATTAATTGAGTTTTCACTGCTATTTTTTAGATTATCCATATTTTTATCTTTTTTCTCAACAGATGAGTTACAACTGATAAAAATAGTTGTCAAAAATAGAGGTAAAAATAGTTTTTTCATAATAACTCCTAAAACATTAATTGAAAAATATCTGATCTCTGTTAATAAAATCAAACATTTATAACAACAATAAACTAATTGACTTATTCATAAAATTCTTATAAAATAGTTGCAACTATTTTTAGAGGTGTTTTGATAACAGCTAAAAAAAAGGCAATAGACTATATAAATTCATCATTATCAATGATAGAGCCTTTAAAAGAGCATTTTTTTGATAGTATTATTTTTAAAAAATGGGAAAGAGGAGTTTTAATATCTTTGCAATATTTTTTTGGCCCTCGTCATGAGTATGTTTTAAAATTTAAAGAGCTTTTTGAGATAAAAAAGGATTTATACTATTTTTTCACACAAAAAGAGATTCAGGCACTTCATTTAAAAAATCTTGATGAAGCGAAAATGTTTTTAGAGACTGTTCTTAATGAGATTGAGATTTTTTGGGATGAGGAGAAATCTTTTCATACCAATATTAACTTTGAGCAAGAGAACAGTTTTATGATTAATCTGGATGGTAAGTTAATTATATCTCCATCTGGAAAAGAGGTAAAATTACCAGAAGAGATATCAACAATTCTTATTGATTTTATCAAAAACTCTGATTTATCTTGAATTCAAATCTATAGTTTGTTTTTCTTTTAAAGAAAATAAAAAAACTTTTGTTATTTTGCAAGGTGTACAATTTTTGATGTCTGTTTTTTTGATTTGATAATTCCCATCTGTTCAGCCTGATTATATAATCTAGCCTGAAGCATTTTTCTAGCTCTAAAAAGTTTACTCATTACAGTCCCCATTGGAGCATCAAGAATATCTGCAATCTCTTTGTATGAAAGCTCATAAACATCTGCATAAAGAATCATTGTTTTGAAATCTTCAGGAAGTTCATCTATTGCCTCTTGAATCTCTCCTTGAAGCTGATTAAAAAAGAATGAGGAGTCTGGAGATATATCTCTATTTTTAACATTATCCTCTATCCAATTATAATATATACTTTCGTTTCCATCAAAATCAAAAAGAAGACTCTCCCTTTTTTTCTTTCTGTAATCATTAATAAAAGTATTTGTCAAAATTTTAAAAAGCCAAGCTTTTAAATTTATATCCTCTCTATATTGATTGTAGTTGTTTAATGCTTTAAGGCAGGTATCTTGAACTAAATCGGCAGCTTTTGTCTCATTTGCTGTAAGTTTAAGTGCCATATAATACATACTATCTAAATGCTCTATAACTTTTTTTTCAAACGCTTTTTTTTTATTTTGGAAAAACATATACACCTCCATATCTAGAATAAACAGTGGGTAGCCCAAAATATTCCACAATTATATTATATATGTTTACAAAAAATT
>JAFGXH010000302.1 GCA_016936735.1 bacterium | reverse complement strand
TGTTAATTAATAGATAAATATTTCCGACATTAGTATATAATAGATTTTTATTGAATTAGGTTAAGGTTTCTTATAAAATAAATAAATATCTCATAAAAGGAGAGCTCTATGTCAAATGGGGGAAATAAAGAGTTTATAGGTGATTTTATACAAGAAAGCACCGAACTTGTTGAAGAGCTTGAGTTTGAAATTGTAACTCTTGCAAAAGATGTTGAGGATGGAGGGATAATTGATTTTGAAAAAATCAATAAAATGTTTAGAGCATTTCACTCTGTAAAAGGGGTTGCAGGATTTTTAGAGTTTGAGTTTATCAAAAATGTTGCTCATTATGCCGAGAACCTATTGGACCTTATTAGAGGTGAAAAATTAAAACTTATTAAAGAGCATATTCAGCTTTTTATAAAAGGAATTGATTTTTTAAAAGAATCAATTGCTCTTGTTCAAAGAGAGGAGAGTGATGAGGCCTTAATGGATAAAGCAGCTGCCTTAATTAAAATTTTTAATGATGCAGCTAATCCTCCCAAAAAAATAGAGAAGAAAAAAGAGGAAACAATTCTTGATTCTCTTATTGACTCTTTAAGAAAACAGATTGATATCATTTATAAACTAATAGAGGATTGGAAAATTATTCCTGATGATGAGAATCATAAAAAATCAATTGGTGAAGCACTTTTAGCATTTAGAACATCTGTTGGGAAGAATAGATTTTCAGATTTAGAGAAACTTTTTTACTATATGGAACAGGTTTTAAAAAATAAAAAGGGAGATGTAAAACAGATTATTGATGTTTTTGCACCACTTTTACGAATTGCAGAGGAGACTCTTGACCAGATAAAAAAAGATGGTTTTGATAGAGTTCCTCAAATAGATTTATATCTTGAACTATTAAGTGAATTTATACCAGATAAAGATAGTATAGGTTCTGTTCCAAAATTGGGGGATATTTTAGTTGAAGAGGGGGTTATCTCTGAGGAGAAATTAGAAAAAGCTCTTGAGATACAGAGTAGACCAATTGGAAAAGTTTTAGTTGATATGGGTGAAGTTCCTCCTGAAAAAGTAGAAGAGGCATTAGAGAAACAGAAAAAGAAAAAAGAGGAGATTCCTGAATCGGTTGATTCCTCTAAAAATATTCAACGGCAAGATATTCGAGTTGATATAAATAAACTTGATCTGTTATCAAACTTGATGGGTGAGCTTGTTATTGCAAACAATATGTTAGCTCATAATCCTGGTTTAATGGGGCAAAATCTTCAAAAGTTTAACAAAGATAGAAATACTCTTCTAAAAATAATAAGAGATCTTCAAGAGGTGGTTATGAGTATTCGTATGATACCTATTGATGGTCTATTTAAAAAAACTCTAAGATTAATTCACAACTTAACTACTCAATCAGGAAAAAAAGTTGATATAAAACTTTTTGGAGAAAACACAGAGATTGATAAAACTGTTATTGAGCTTATTGCAGACCCAATGGTTCATATGATTAGAAATAGTTTAGACCATGGTCTTGAATCCCCTGAAGAGAGAATTAAAACTGGTAAAAGTGAAAAAGGTACTCTTGAACTCTCTGCAAAACATGAAGAGGGTGAGATTTGGATAACCATAAAAGATGATGGTCGTGGAATTAGGAGAGATAAAGTTCTTAAAAAAGCTATTGAAAAAGGATTAATAAAAGAGGGAAAACAGCTTACAGATAAAGAGATTTTCTCACTTATTTTAGAACCAGGATTCTCAACAGCAGACAAAGTTACAGATCTGTCAGGTCGTGGTGTGGGAATGGATGTTGTAAAACGAAATCTTGACCAAATTAATGGACACATTGATATATCAAGTGAAGAGGGGCTTGGAACAACAATTATTTTAAGAATCCCATTAACACTTGCTATTATTGAGGGAATTTTTGTTGAGATTGGTGAATCATCATTTATGATTCCAATTCTCTTTATAAAAGAGTTTTTTAAACCTAAAGAGTCTTTAATAACGATTCTTCCTGATGGAAGAGAGATGGTAAAACTTAGAAATGATGTTATTCCTATTATCAGATTACATAAATTTTATCAAATTGAGGCCAAAAAGAAAAAATTCTCTGATGGTATATTAATTGTAGTTGAGTCTCAACGTCGAAGTATGGCCCTTTTTGTTGATTCAATAACTGGGCAACAACAGGCTGTTATTAAAGCTTTACCAGAGGCAATGAGTCATGCAAAAGGGATATCAGGATGCACTATTTTAGGAAATGGAGATATTAGTATGATTGTTGATGTTGAACGTATTGTATACTCTGTTAAATCTTAGGGGGATTTATGCTTGAAGATATAAAAAAAGAGCTAAACTACTTTGCGGGAAGAGGTGGAACTGATTTGCAAAAAAATCAGTATCTAATGTTTAAAATTGAGGATGAAAACTATGGTATTGAGATAAAATATGTTCGTGACATTATAAGAATCCAGAAAATAACGCATGTTCCTGACACACTTAAATATTTTAAAGGGGTTATTAATTTGCGAGGTAAAGTTGTTCCTGTGATTGATTTACATTTAAGATTTGGAATAAGCGAAACTGTTTATGATGATAGAACATGCATTATTGTTGTAAGTTTAAATGATATTTTAACTGGATTTATTGTTGATCGAGTGTCTGAAGTCATGGATATATCTTCAAATCAGTTAACAAATGAGGTTGATTCATCTGTTATTGGTGATAAAACTCATACAAAATTCATTCAAGCAATAGC
>JAFGXH010000301.1 GCA_016936735.1 bacterium | reverse complement strand
TATCAGGTATGAATTTAAGACTCTGTTTTTATTCGAAAAATCTAAAGAAACAAAATAAAAGAGTAAATAGAAGAGAATAGGATTTAAAAAATGAATCCATGTAAAATTGAGAATTGATGATTTATATTTTTTATGATATAAGTTAAAACTTTGTTCGGAGTGAGATTAATGAAATCGCTGCCTCAAAATCTGGATGCTGAAAAATCAATCATATATTGTATGCTTATGGATACAAAACTTATTGATGAGATATCTATTATGATATCAGCAGAGGATTTTTCATCAGCAGTTAATAGAGATGTTTTTAGAGCTTTAAATGAGCTTTTCAGAGTTGGAAAACATATTGATATTGTTACTCTTCAGGATATTATTGACTCACACCCAAAAGATTATCAAGTTCCACCAAGATATATTCTTGACCTTATGGATACAATTGCCTCATCTGCAAATATAGAGAGCTATATATCTATTGTAAAACAGAAATCTATACTTCGACAAACAATTAGCACTCTTAATAAACTGTCAGAAGAGGCATCAAATCAACCAGATAATGTTGATAAGTTTCTAGAACAGGTTCAACAAAAAGTTTTTCAACTATCTGTATCCAAAACAAAAAATGATATGGTTGATTTTAGATCTGCTCTTAAATCTTTTGTTGAAAATCTTAAACTACTTTCAAAAAATACTTCATCAATAACAGGTGTTCCAACAGGTTTTAAAAAACTTGATGAGTTTACTGGTGGATTTCAACGCTCCGACCTGATTATTCTTGCAGCAAGACCAAGTATGGGAAAAACAGCTTTTGCTCTTAATCTTGCAACAAATGCAGCAAAAAAAGGTAAAAAAGTTGCGGTATTCTCTTTAGAGATGCCTGTTAATCAGCTTATCAACAGAGTTGTTGCATCAGAGGCAAGTGTTAACTCATCAAAATTAAGAATGGGAAACATAACACCTGAAGAGTGGAATAAAGTATCAACAACAATTGGAAATCTTGTTCAACACCACTTTTTTATTGATGAAACAGCTGGAATATCAACATCAGAGTTAGCAAGTAAAGCTAGATCTCTTGCAACTAAAAATAATGGAATTGATATGATATTAATTGATTATCTTCAATTAATGACAACCCCTATTAACTATAACTCAAGAGAGTTAGAGATATCTGAAATATCACGCTCTTTAAAAGCTTTAGCAAAAGAGCTTCAAATTCCTGTTATAGCATTAAGTCAGCTCAATCGTTCTCTTGAAAAAAGAACAGATAAAAGACCTATAATGTCTGATTTAAGAGAGTCTGGTGCAATTGAGCAGGATGCAGATTTAATTATGTTTATCTATCGAGGTGAAGTTTATCAGGATAAAGAGGCAAAAGATGGTATTGCTGAGATTATTATTGGTAAAAATAGAAATGGTGCAATTGGAAATTTTGAGTTAGCCTTTTTAAAAGATTTTACAAGATTTGATAATCTTTTAGATGAACAAGATAATAATATAACAATATAAAATTAAAAGTGAGAAAAAATGGAAAACAGAGTTGTTTTAGGAAAAAATGTGGTTTTTACTATTGCTAAAAACCTTCCACATAAAATAGTTAAAGTATATATTCTGAATGATAAAAATGAGAAAGTTTATGCAGCTTTTGAACAAAAAGGTTTTGATGTACAATGGATTAAACAGCCATTAACACTTGATAAAAAAGGGGTTCATCAAAATATTTGGGCAGAAATTACACCATTTGATTATAAAGATATCTCAGATTTATACTCAAAGAAAAGAGTTGTTATTTTAGACCAAATAACAGACCCTCATAATTTTGGAGCAATTGCAAGAACTGCCTATCAATTTGGATTTGATGCAATTGTTGTTGAACAAAAGGGTGGTGTATCTGTTACTGAAACAGTAACAAGAGTATCAACTGCTGCAATTGAGTTTATGGATGTTGTATTGTCTCAAAATCTAAAAAAAGATATGGATAAACTAAGAGATAATGGATTCTCTATTTATGCTCTTGATATGAGTGGAGAGTTAATTCAGAAAACTCAATTCTCTGAAAAAACAGCACTTCTAATGGGAAGTGAGGGAAAAGGGATAAGATATCATCTAAAAGACTCTGTATCAAACACAATATCTATTCCAATGAGTGGAAAATTAGATAGTATAAACGTCTCAAATGCCTTTGCAATAGCCGCTTGGGAGGTTGTAAGAGAGGATTTTTAAATAATACTTACAATTCAATTAAATTAAGAATTCCATATATCTAACTATTTAATAATTTTAATCTATTTTTGATTTTGATTAATTTATAACTAATTATTTTAATATAGGATTTTAGCTTTGATTTTAATAAGATTTTTTGATAGAATTCTGTTTTTTTAGAGGTTTTTATGGAGCTTTTTGAAATAAGACACCTTAAAGAGCAACTATCGCAAAGTATTGATGATTTAGGTTTATATCTTAAAATAGATGAGAAAAGAGAGGTTTTAAAAAATATTGAGTCTGAGTTTGAAAATCCAGATATATGGAATGATCAAGATAGAGTAAAAATATTATCAAAAGAGAAAACAAAACTATCTGCTCTTGTAAAAATGTATGATGATGGTTTAACAAAAAGGGATGATGTTGAGACTCTTTTAGAGATGTATCAAGAGGATAAAAATGATGATATTTTTAAAGAGTTAGAGGATACTGTTGTTGAGTGGAAAAAAGCTGTTGCTGATGTTGAATTTAAAAGAATGCTCTCTGGTGAAGCAGATTTTAACTCTGCAATTGTAAGTATTAATGCAGGAAGTGGAGGAACAGAGTCTCAAGATTGGGCCTCAATGTTATATAGAATGTTATCAATGTATGCAGATAAACATAAATTTAAAGTAACAGAGCTTGATTATCTTGATGGTGAAGAGGCAGGCATAAAATCTGTTACATTTTTAGTTGAGGGAGCCTATGCTTATGGTCTATTTAAATCTGAGGCAGGAGTTCATAGGTTAGTAAGAATATCCCCATTCGATTCATCTGCAAGAAGACATACATCATTTACATCTATTGCAGTAACACCTGAAATTGATGATGATATTCTTGTTGAGATAAAAGATGATGATATTCGTGTTGACACATATCGTTCAAGTGGTGCTGGAGGCCAGCATGTTAATAAAACAGACTCCGCAATAAGAATAACACATTTTCCAACAGGAATTGTTGTTACTTGTCAAAATGAGAGATCTCAACATAAAAATAAAGAGTCTGCATTTAAAGTATTGCGTTCAAAACTCTATGAGTTAGAGATCATAAAAAGAAAAGAGAAAGAGGCACAATACTCTGGAGATAAAAAGGAGATATCTTGGGGTTCTCAAATCCGTTCTTATGTTTTACATCCATATAAAATGGTTAAAGATCATAGAACAGATGTTGAAACAGGAAATACTGTTGCTGTTTTAAATGGTGATTTAGACTCATTTGTAAAAGCCTATCTTTTAAAATTTGGGGAACCTGTATAATCGATTTTAAATAAAATTATTTTAAACTATATATTTTTTTAAAATTCTATTTTTCTTTAGAATAAACAGATATTAATAAATGTTAAAAAAATGATTATTTTGGAGGTTATTATGAAAAAGTATGTTTTCATGATTTTTTTCATTCTAAGCAGTTTAGTTTATGGTGAGGTCTGGAAAGAGAATCCACCATACAAAGGATTAAATCCAGATGGAGAGGTTAGATTAAATGATTTTTCAAAATTAGCGAAAATTCTCTCCCCTACTGTTGTTAATATTCAGGTTGAGGTTGAGATTATTAATAATGCTCAACAGAGATTCCAATTTTATGATGATCCAATGTATCGCTTTTTTGATCACTTTTTTGATATGCCTAAATCATTTAAAAACAGAGGTATTGGAAGTGGTTTTTTAATATCTGAAGATGGATATATTGTTACAAACAATCATGTTATTAATAATGCAACATCTATTCAGGTAACACTTCTTGATGATGATACTGTTTATAATGCAGAGGTTGTTGGTCAAGATGAGGAGACAGATTTAGCCTTAATTAAAATTAAAGCAGGGAAAAAACTCCCCTTTGCCTATTTTGGTGACTCAGATAAATTAGATATTGGTGAATGGGTTATGGCAATTGGAAATCCTTTTGGATTAGAACATACTGTAACAGCAGGTATTGTAAGTGCAAAAGAGAGAAAAGAGATTACTCCAGGAAATAAAACAAAATACTACAATTTCATTCAAACAGATGCCTCTATTAACCCAGGAAATAGTGGTGGACCACTTTTTAATATAAAGGGTGAAGTTATAGGTATAAATACAGCAATAAACGCATCTGGTCAAAGTATTGGTTTTGCAATTCCAATAAATATGACAAAAAAAGTTATATCACAAATACTTAAATATGGAAAAGTTAGACGTGCCAAAATTGGTGTAAGTATTCAGAAAATAACAAAAGAGCTTGCAGAATCTTTTGGTATGGAAAAGGCTCAAGGTGCACTTGTAACACATATTTTAGCTCAATCTCCTGCCGATATTGCAGGAATAAAAGAGGGGGATGTTATATTAAGTTTTGACAAGCAACCAATTAAAACAGCAAATGATCTTCCTTGGCTTGCCTCAATGAGTGAGATAGGGGAAACAAAAGAGATTGAGGTTTTAAGAAAAGGTAAAAAAGAGAAACTACATATCAAAATGGCTCCAATGGATGATGACTTTATTAGAGAGATGAATCCAAAAGTAGACACAAATACAAAATTAAATACTCTTGATGGAATTGGAATATCAGTAAGAGTTCCAACAAAACGTGAAAAAAGCTACTATCGAATATCAAGTGGAGTTGTTGTTGAGTTTGTAAAAGATGGTTCTCTTGCAAAATCTTTTGGAATTCAACCAAATGATCTTGTTTTAAAAATTAATGATATTGAGATCTCATCTCCAGAGGCTCTTCAAAAAGAGCTTGAGAAAATAAAAAAGGGTGATATGCTTAGATTTTTTATTAAAAGAGAGTATACAAATCTATTTATTGCCTTTAGAATAAACTAAATTCAAAACATAAAAATCTATGATTAAGGCTGACAACTTGTAAAGTTTGGCTTAGGAAGAGTCCAAGATGAGGTATTTTCCATTATATCTATACAATTACTAACCTGATCCACATCCCAACCAGACAAATTTTGATTAAAGGAGCTTGCACCATAAAACATCCAACTCATATTTGTAACATTAGATACATTCCAAGAGGATAAATCTTGATTAAAAGAGCTTGCACCATAAAACATAGAGCTCATATTTGTAGCATTTGAAACATCCCAACCAGATATATCTACATTAAAAGAGGCAACATTAAAAAACATTCCCCCCATATTAATAACATTAGAGACATCCCAACTAGATATATCTCCATTAAAAGAGGTTGCTCCTTGAAACATTGAGAACATATCAGTAACATTAGAAACATTCCAATTAGATAAATCTTGATTAAAAGAGATTGCAGTGCGAAACATCTGACTCATGTTTATAACATTTGAAACATTCCAACTATTCAAAGGTTGATTAAAAGAGAGAGCATAATAAAACATCCAACTCATATTTATAACATTAGAAACATCCCAACCAGATATATCCCCATTAAAAGAGGTTGACATAAAAAACATATAACTCATATTTGTAACATTGGAAACATCCCAACTTGATAAATCTCCATTAAAAGAGCTTGTATTATAAAACATATAACTCATATCTGTAACTTCAGATAAATCAGGAGAGTCTGTTGCTGTTGATGTTAAATTTAAACATCCATTAAATGCAGAAAACATTGTTTGCCATTTAATTGAACCCCAATTATCAATAGATAAAATTTTTAATTTATCTCCAGAGCTATTAAAAGAGATTGCAGGAAAATCACCAATAATTGCAACTTGATATGTTCCAGCCTGTTCATAACTACAGGTATAAATAGTTGTTACATTTGTTGCCTCAAATATGCCATCATTATTACAATCTATGTTGTAATTATATGTATAACTTGAGTTTATTGGAATAGTTATTTGATTAGATAATGAGTCTCCCTCATTATCTGTTTTCCAAGTTGTTATAAATGGATTTATTTCACAATCAAATCCATCTCCAATATAACCATCATTACATTCACAACTGAAAGAGCCATCAGAGTTAATACAATTTGCATTTTCATGACAATTATCTGTGTTTAATTCACACTCGTTTATATCTTCACAAAAAAAAGAGCCATCAGAATTTACACAACTAAACCCAAATTGACAATCATCAAGATTTAATTCACACTCATTTATGTCAATACACTCAAAAGAGCCATTTGAATTCACACAACGAAAACCAGATTCACAGTTATCTATGTTTAATTCACACTCATCTATATCCACACAATAGTAATAGTCATCAACATAAGCACAACCAAACCCATTTTCGCAATTGTCAACTGTTTCAGTACACTCTCCAGAATTAACACAACTAAAAGAGCCTACAGTATTAACACAAATTGCACTCTCATTACAGTTATCAAGCTCTAGTTCACACTCATTTATATCTGAGCAACCTATAGTGCCATCACCAGAGAATCCAGAGGAGCATTCGCAACTAAAAGAGCCTATTGTATTTATACAGTTTGCAGTATTGTGGCAGTTATTAAGCTCTAATTCACACTCATCAATATCAACACAGTTTAATCCATCTGCAACATATCCTAAATTACAAACACATTTTGCAGCATTATTTTCAATTATGCACTCACCCAAACCTGAACAGCTCTGATTTTCACAAGGATTAACAGGATTAACGCAATTATGGTTCTCATCACAAATTTGAACTCCTAAACATTCACCATTATTTGAGCATCTACTCTCTTTTGTGGTACAAACCCCGTTTGATGGGTTACACTCTTGCCATTCAGGACAGACAACATCTTCACATAAGTCAACAATAATCTCTTCACAAGAGAAAGAGCCCTCAGAGTTAACACAATTATAACCATTAGGGCATTGGTCTATCTCTAACTCACACTCATTAATGTCAGAACAAACTCCATTAACTAAATAAAATCCTAATTCACACTTAGGGTCTGATTCAGAGTCTCCACAACTCATTAAAAATAGTATTACAAAAACAGATAGAAGAATAGATTTCATGGTTTCCTCGAAAAGATTATTAAATAATTTTATCTAATTTTCTAATTTTTTGCAAATAAAAAGAGATTTATAATAGTTTTTATATAATCTAAAGTTTTTCATCTGATGTTTTCTTTTATTGTTGGGAACAAATATATTTGTTCCGTACAGATTTTTATTTTTTTCTTTAAAAAAAGAGAAGATATATAGAAATGAACAGTCTGTTTTAATGCACTGCCAGAGATGAAGTGTCTGTTTTATAAAATATTTTTTTATTTTTGTTAAAAACAGATTAATTTGGATTACAACTTGTAAAATTAGGCTTAGGAAGAGTCCAAGATGTGGCATATCTATAAACATACTCACAAGATGTAACTTGATCTACATCCCAACTTGACAAATCTTGATTAAATGATTCTGCACTACTAAACATACCATACATATTAGTAACATTAGATACATTCCAACTATCCAAATTTCCATTAAAAACATAACAACTAGCAAACATAGTACTCATATTAGTAACATTAGAGACATCCCAACTTGATAAATCTCCATTAAAAGATTCTGCTCTATAAAACATACCACTCATATTAGTAACATTAGATACATCCCAATTATTTAAAGGTTGATTAAAAGCAGTTGCTGTGTAAAACATACTACCAATATCGGTAACATTAGAGACATTCCAACTGTTTAAAGGCTTATTAAATGCGGTTGCCTGATAAAACATACTATTCATATTAGTAACATTAGAGACATTCCAATTACTTAAATCTTGATTGAAAGATGTTGCAGAAGAAAACATTGATGTCATATCAGTAATATTAGAAACATCCCAAGTTGATATATCTCCATTAAATTTAGTTGCTCCTCGAAACATAAATCTTACATTTGAAACTCTTGAAACATTCCAATTGTTTAAATCTTGATTAAAAGATGAGGCATAGGAGAATAGGCTATTCATATTAGTAACATTAGATACATCCCAATTTGATATATCTCCATTAAAAGATGTTGCAGTATTAAACATACTACTCATATTTGTAACTTCTGATAGATTTGGAGAGTCTGTTGCTGTTGAATTTAGCTTAGAACATCCATAAAATGAGCTTACCATTGTTTTCCAATGGATAGAACCCCAGTTATCAATAGATAATATTTTATTTTTATCTCCACCATTATTAAAATAGATTGCAGGGAAATCTCCAATAATTGCAACTTGATATGTTCCAGCAACATCATAATTGCAAGTGTATGATGTTGTTACATCTGTTGCAGTTGGATTAAAATCAACTCCATTATAGTCACAATCTATATCATAATTATATGTGTATGTTGAATTTATTGGAATAGTTATTTGTTTAGATGATGAAACACCTGAATTATCTGTTTT
>JAFGXH010000300.1 GCA_016936735.1 bacterium | reverse complement strand
TAAAGTTTTTAAAATAACAAATATTGATATAAATTAAATAAACTTTTTGATGAGGATATTATGAGATATATATCTATGATTTTAGTGCTATTCATATATAGCTTCTCTATTCTTGGAGAAAATTCTGTTATTGAGCAGCTCTCTTGGGGAGATTTTAAAGCAGATTTAGAGTTAGCAATTCAAAGAGATGGAAAAGAGTCACTTATAAAAAAAATGAGTGTATGGCTAAAAGAGGACTCTAGTGGTCAAAAAATGTTAGCTGTGTTTACATCTCCAAGTAATATGAGAGGAATGGCTTTTTTAACCGATTGTAAAAAAAATCTTAAAGATGAATGGTATACATATGTGAGAACAATCAGAAGAGTTAAAAAAGTTCCTCCAGAGTCTAAAAATTTTATGCTTAGAGATTTTTTATCACTATATCTTTTAAAACCAAGAGCTGAGCAATGGAGTTTTAAATATAGTGAAAATGGTATTTTAACAGCAGAGGCAAAAAATAGTACTGTAATCTCAACAACAGGATATAAAACAATAAAACATACTATTGACTTAGAGAAAAACTCAATAAAAAGTAGTGAGTTTTTTGATAAAAATGGTGAACTTGTTAGAACACAAGAGGTTTTAGAGTTTAAAAAGTTTGATAATGTGTGGATTCCTATAAAATTTAAAACCTATGATAAAGAGGAGGGAGTGACAGCTATAATTACATTAGATAATGTTATTTTAGACTCAGATATATCTGATAGAATATTCACATCTTCACACCTAAAAACACTCTAAAATAATATATTTTAACATGAGTTTGATGCTTAAAACCTTGTAATAAAAGTTATTTGATTGAAAAGTAGAAACAGCCTGTTGAAACTATATTCTAATTGAAAATCCATGGTTTTCAACTCTTTTTTTGTTTTTTTTCATCGAGCTCACATTAAATATGACTATTTTTATGATAAAAAAACAGCTTTTAGGTTCTTGCTTTTTAATATTAACTTTGTTAAAATTGCTCTGTTTATTTTTTAGAGAACTAATGGATAGTAGTTTATTCTGGAATAAAAGAGTTTTTATTATAATAGGAAAGGGTGGGGTAGGAAAAACAACAATATCAACAATGCTTGCATTAGCAGCAAGAAAGAGAGGTAAGAGAGTACTTTTGTGTGAAATAAATGCAAAAGAGAAGGTTGCCTCTATGTTGGGACATGAAAATGTTGGATCTGTTGTTACTGAAGTTGAAAATGGTCTCTCAATTGTTAATATAACTCCACAAGAGGCAATGAGAGAGTATGGGTTAATGGTTTTAAAATCAAAATTAATATATAATACCCTTTTTGAAAATAGATATGTTAAATCATTTTTAAATGGACTTCCAGGACTATCTGAAATGGTTATGCTTGGAAAAATAAGATATCATGAAAATGAGACAAATAAAGATGGTTCAAAAAAGTATGACTTAATAATTGTTGATGCTCCTGCAACAGGCCATGGAATCTCTTTTTTAAAATTTCCAATGACAATTCTTGATGTCTTAAAAAAGGGAACTCTTGCTGATGAGGAGAGAAAACTTTTATCTCTTCTTCAAGATAAGGAGAAGACAGCAATTCATATCGTATCTCTTCCTGAAGAGTTGCCTGTTCAGGAGTCAAAAGAGCTTTATAATTCAATAAAAGATGAGTTAAACATGCCTGTTGCCTCACTATTCATGAATAGTGTTGTTTCTAAGCTTTTTTCTAATGAGATATGCTCTATTTTTAAAGATATAAAAGATAGAATTCCTAAAATATCTCCATATAAAGAGCAATTAGATGCTGGATGTTTTAGAATTCAGAGGCAAAATCTGAATCGACACTATCTCCAGCTTGCACAAAAAGAGATTCCACTTAAATCATTTATAATTCCCTATATTTTTTCCAATCCATTAGATAGAAAAGATCTACTATTTTTAGCTGAGCTTTTTTTAGAGAATTTTAGATAGATATGGAAAAATATATTAATGTTATATTAAAATTGGCAAAAATATCAAAAAAATATGGAGAGGTTCCTGTTGGAGCAATAGTTGTAAAAGATGGAAAGATAATCTCTGGAGCATTTAACTCTATGGAGATGGATGGTTCATCTTTAGCACATGCAGAGATTAAGGCTATTCAAATTGCTCAAAAAAAACTTGGAAACTGGAGATTAATAGATTGTGAGTTGTATGTTACCTTAGAACCCTGTGTTATGTGTTCTGGTGCTATTTGGCTGAGTCGAATAAAAAAGATCTACTATCTTGTCTCTTCTGAGGGATACTCTCTTCATAATCTTGAGATTCCTATTGAGCGAGAGGAGATATTTAATTTAGAGGCAAAAGAGATTCTTCAAAGCTTTTTCAAAGAGGCAAGAGAGAGAAGAAAAATTAAAAAAATAGATAAATAGATTTTGCTAACAATAAATCTGAAAAAATCTCAATTATTTGAAATCTATAACAGATATGTTATAGATTAAAATCTACTACTATTTTGGAGTTTTTTTGAAAAATTTTCTTAAAAAACCATTTATTTGGGTTGCAACAACATATTTTGCAGAGGGATTTCCATATACAATTATAAGAAGTATATCCTCTGTTTTTTTTAGAGATAAAGGTGCCTCTTTAGAGAGTATTGGATTTACATCTCTTTATGGTCTTCCTTGGGTTTTAAAATTTCTTTGGGGACCTCAAGTAGATTTTTATAGCACAAAAAAAAGGTGGTTCTGTTATTTAGAGATTATTCTAGCTATACTATTTGTAGCATCTGCTTTTTTCTCATTTATTCCTATTGGTGTTCCAATTATTGGTGGATTACTTTTTTTAGGGGCATTTTTTGCAGCAACACATGATATTGCAATTGATGGATACTATATGGATGCTCTTGACTCAAAAACACAGGAGCAGTTTGTTGGATTTAGAATTTTAGCCTATCGAATTGGAATGATTGCTGGAACTGGTGGTATTATAACTATTGGTGCATTATGGGGATGGTTTTGGGGATTCCTCTCTGCCTCTCTTATTATGGCAATATTGGCTATTTTTCATTTTACTGTTTTAGATGATGAAAAAACAAATAGTAACTCTTTAAAAAATATATTTAAATCTATTTTAAAAAAAGAGAGTTTTTTAGGAATCACTATTCTATCTATTCCAATAATATCACTTTATTTTCTTGTAAAGGCAGATTTTTATAAAAATATACCCATTCTAAATAAAATTGGTTTTTCTCATTGGATTGCAATTTTACTTCTATTAACTCTTGTTTTAATGATTTTTTATAGAAAATATATAACCAAATATATAGAGAAAAAAGATACTCCATACTCAAAAGCTTTTTTTGAATATATCAATCGAGATAAATTTGCTTTTGCTTTATCTTTTATAATTTTTATGAGAGCAGGTGAGTTTTTATTGCATGCAATGGTTCCAACTTTTATTGTTGATATTGGTGCAAAAACTCACTATGGTTGGTTAAGTGGAGGAGTTGGGCTTCCTGCCTCTATTATTGGAGCTCTTATTGGTGGGGCAATTATATCTAAATGGGGATTTAAAAAAACTGCATTTCCACTACTTTTAATTCAAAATGGAACAAATCTATTATATATGATTATAGCATTCAAATTTCAACACTATATTGATTCTCCAGAATCTCTAAATTTAATTGATTTAGTTATTTTAGCTATTGTAAATGGATTTGAGCAGTTTTCTGCAGGTTTAGGAACAGCAGTATTAACAGTTTATCTTCTACAAACCTGTATGGATTCATATAAAACTACTCATTTTGCAATAGGAACAGCACTAATGAATATTACAGGGGTTATTGCAGGAATCTCTGGTGGTTTTTTAACAGCATTTTTTGGTTATGGTATATTTTTTGGTGCAAGTTTCATGCTATCACTTCCAGGCCTATTTCTTCTATTTTTTATTCCATACTATAAACAGGATAAAAATTCAAAAATATGACATTTTTGACCCAGTTTTCAAGAATATCTCTATTTTTAATAAAAAAATCTATATATTTTAGGAAAACTTATTGTTACAAATTAGTTAACTTTGTTTTGGGGTGGGTTATGAACGGAGTACAAATATTAGATATATTAAAACAAAATGAGATTCCACTCCAATTATGGGGAGTTGGGGATGCAAAAAGTTACAGCCATTTTTTAGATGAATTATCAAAAGAGGAGTCCTATTTTGATTATAAAAATATGGTAAGAGTTTTAAATGTTGTTAAAATGGTTATTAAAAATAGATTAGGAAAAACACTTTATGAGGCAAATCAAGAGTTAAAAAATGGTGTCATAAAAAAAAGGATGCAGATTCCATCTGAAAAAATAACTAAATCAGAAACTGTTTTAGAAGCAGCATTAAGAGGAATTTTAGAGGAGCTTCAAATAAAAGAGAGCTATATTTTAAAAAATAGAGTTTTACCATTTTTTACACAAGAGATTAGAAAATCAGCATCATATCCTGGATTAATATCATGTTATAATCTATTTTATGTTGAGTTTGTTATCTATGAACTACCAAACTACTCTTTTATTACAGAAGAGATAAAATCGAATGCAGGAGACTATGTCTCAACACATTTTTGGGAGTGGGTTTAACTATTTATCAAATTCAAGAGTTTTTCCTGTTCCTGGTTCAACAAATTGCCAAATCATACCAATATCTTTTGGATTTGTAACACTTTGTAAAACCCACTGTCCATTAGTTTTTAAAGCCATATTTGAGAGTTTATTTACAATCATAAACTCATTTGCTGATACTTTTTGAATATAAAATTTATCAGCATCATTATTGGCTGCTTCCCAAAGAACATAATACATTCCATCTTTATATTTGCTATCAGCAGCATTTTTATCCCAACCACCATAAAGATGAACTCTTTTTCTTGGAGAGCAGTGTTGAAACTCAAGAAAATATACACCCTCCTCATTTGGAGATGGAACAACTCTTAAAAGTTGGTCTGCACCACCATCATAATGTGTATAAACTAAAACGCTA
The DNA here is from genome assembly GCA_016936735.1 of bacterium. Lineage (GTDB taxonomy): Bacteria > UBP6 > JAFGXH01 > JAFGXH01 > JAFGXH01 > JAFGXH01. The sequence goes on along the minus strand of JAFGXH010000300.1, from coordinate 1,672 downwards.
TAACCATTACCACAATTCCCAGCTCCACTAATATCTAAAATTTTTCCATTCTCTTTATTTTTAACTAAAAAATTAAAAGATGTTAACTCATTTTGTGCTGTTCTTTTTGGATCAATATACTCTAAATGCCATATTTGAGAATCCTCTCCTGTAAAAGGTTTTTGAACAATTAAATCCCCATTATTGGCTCCACTCTCTTGAAGATATTGGTCTGATAGTTTAGATCTAATATGAATTGCAATATAGCCACTATTTGATTTATCAACAACCTCAAATTGAAACTGTTGTGCTGCATTATCAATTTTGTCCCAAAGCTGAATCTCTGCTCCACTTTTATATTTGCTATAAATTGAGTTTTTATCCCAATCTCCAGATATGTCAAAAACTCTTGGTGATAGTTGAGTTTTTATTGTATAGAATCCTTTTTCTGTTTTACTTTCATCAAAACAGATAACTCTATCTGTAAAATAGTCATTTGAGTTTAAATCATGTATTTTTATTTTTGTTCCATTGTTTGAATCAGCAAGAAAACCCATTCCAGAAAGATCTATATATCTACCACTTTGTTTGTTTTTAACAATAAAACATCTCTCTTTTGTTGGTTTCCAGATCTCTCTTCCATCAATTTTATCTAAAAGTATTGGAAGAGGGTATTTTAAAAGATATACATCTTTAAAATAGTTTTCAAGCTGTTTTTTACGCTCATCAGAATCAGCAAGAGTCCAAATTGGCATTAAACTACCTTTTTCAAAATCACATAAAACAGGCTGTTTCTTAATTCCTTCAGCCCATTTTTTATACTGCTCTTCATTTGTGATATTGTTTAAATATTCAGCATTTCCACCAGTAACTGTAAGTTTTGTTGTTGAGTTTTCAGAAATCTCTTTGTTTGTGTTTGTATTTTGAACTCCAACATTTAAAGATGTATTAATCATTTTAAATTGAGCTTTAACATTTGCCTCTATCTCTGTTTTACTCCATTTAGAGCTTTTTTCAATAGTTGCATTATAGTCAGCACGACCACCAATATATGCTTTGGCAATAAAGTGTGTTCCATAAGCATCAAAAAGCTCCTCTGGATTCATTGTGTTTATATCCTCTTGAACCTCTTTTATTATATAGCTTTTTAAACGTGGGATATCTCTTTTTACATTTGTGATATTTAGAGATGTTCTCCATTTCCAAGTGTAATCCTGAATTGTTACAAAACTTGTACTTTTTTCAGTTAAACTTTCATGACCAAAACTTGAATCTAAAGAGCCTCCAAAAAATGCTGAATTATACTCTAAACCCAATCTTACATTTAGAGAATTAAAATATTCATGACTATTTGAGCCACTAATAACTCTGATATCATGTTTGGTAATGTTTTCTAAAATAACAAGTTTTGTTTTTTCAGGAAATTTAAAAAGCGGTTTTTTCTTACTCTCATTACTTGCATACTTATCAAAGATATTATAACTCCACCCTATAATGTCACTTCCAACAAAATTTTTTTCCTCTTTTTTCTCTTTTCTAAATTTTCCATTTGGAGCAGCAAAAAGAAAAACAGGAATTAAAAACATTAAAATAATAGATTTCATAAAACCTCCCATAGGTTAAAATTGTAATTGCTTAGACAAGCAACAATATATATTATTCATAAATAATTTTTATTAATAGTATTTTTATC
>JAFGXH010000299.1 GCA_016936735.1 bacterium | reverse complement strand
TTAAAAATAATTATAATATATTATTTTAAATTAGATAATATAATACAAATACAGAGACAAAAATAAACAATTTTAATTATAGTACTTTTTTATTAAGATTTGCTATATTATTGATATTGTTTAAACTTAAAGAATTCTGTCAAGAAGCATATCTGTGAATTTAGAGTCAATCTCATCTGAATCAACATACTGAATATATCTCATATCATCAGTTAGAATATGTTCAACTATCCAATTTAAAAGAAATTTTTTGACTTTAAGTGATGCTGCAGGAAGTGCTCCTGTTTTAAATTGAATAAAAAGCTCCTGCATCTGATTTGTTAGAAGTGTATGATGCTCTTTATGCTCTTTAAAATCTGGATAATCATAAATTAGTAGTAATCTCTCCTCATCTGAAAAATGTTTAATTGTATAATCTATAAGATTTTGAAAAATCTTATCAAGAGCATCGAAACTTTTTCCCTCCATTATAAACTCATGAAGTTGATTAACAAGATTAACTAATCTTTTATGTTGAGAATCAATTAGTTTAACTCCTGTTTCATATTTTATATCCCACTCTATAAGCATTATTCCCCCAAAATAGGCATGTTAGTCTAATCTAATTTATATTAATTTTCAATTAGAAAATTTAATTATTAGAAATAGTTACAAAATGATTACATTTATGTTTAATTCATTTTTTTTAATAAAAATATAAATAAGCAGAGGGTTTTCTTTTTTAAAAAAAGAGTGAACAATTGAAAACTACTTAGTTTTTGAATTGATAGCAGATTTCATCTCTTTTACAGCCTGAGGAAGACCAACAAAAACAGCTTGAGATATAATAGAGTGACCAATTGCAAACTCCTCAATCTCATCAATTTGAGCTAGTTCAGCAACATTATGATAGTTAATTCCATGACCAACATGAACTCTCATTCCAAGTCTTGATGCTGTTTTTGCAGAATCAATTATTTTAAGAAGCTCTTTATATTTATCCTGATCAGATATTGCATTTGCATATGAACCTGTATGAAGCTCAATAATATCTGCATTGATTTTATGAGCCACCTTTATCATATCAATATCTGGGTCTATAAATAGTGATACTTTTATATTTGAGCTATGAAGATTTTTTACAAATTGAGTGAGATGATCTTTTGCTAAAATAAGATCTAAACCACCTTCTGTTGTAATCTCTTCCCTTTTTTCTGGAACAAGTGTTACCATTTTAGGGCGAATACTATAGGCGATTTTAAGCATCTCCTCTGTTGCTGCCATTTCCAAATTAAGTGATGTTTGAATTAATTTTGATATCATTTCAACATCTCTATCCTGAATATGTCTTCTATCCTCTCTTAAATGTGTTGTAATACTATCTGCTCCCCATTGTTCAGCAATTAAGGCTGCTGCAACAGGATCTGGAAAAGAGCCTTTTCGGGCCTCTCTAAGTGTTGCAACATGATCTACATTTAGTGATAATTTTTTCATTATAAAATCCTCTAAAAACAGTTGATTTTTATTTGTTATCCTCAGTCGATCCCATCTCTTGAACATTTTTAGATATTTTATAGGCACAGAATTTAGGTCCACACATTGAGCAGAACTCTGCCTCTTTGAAAACCTCTTGAGGAAGTGTTTCATCATGCATTGCTTTTGCTTTTTCTGGGTCAAGAGAGAGTTCAAACTGTTTATTCCAATCAAACTCATATCGAGCTCTTGATAATGAGTCATCACGCTCTCTTGCTTTTGGGCGATGTCTTGCAACATCAGCAGCATGAGCAGCTATTTTAAAAGCAATAATTCCCTCTTTAACATCATTTAAATCTGGAAGTCCTAAATGCTCTTTTGGAGTAACATAACATAACATTGCTGCTCCAGAGTAGGCAGCCATTGTTGCACCTATTGCAGAAGTTATATGGTCATAACCAGGAGCAATATCTGTTACAAGTGGTCCTAAAACATAAAAAGGGGCCTCATGACACCACTCAATCTGTTTTTTAACATTCATCTCTATTTGATCAAAAGGAACATGGCCAGGCCCCTCAATCATAACTTGAACATCTTTAGCCCAAGCCATTTTTGTAAGTTCACCGAGCACTTTTAGTTCTGCAAATTGTGCTGCATCTGATGCATCAGCAAGGCAACCAGGACGTAATCCATCACCTAATGAAAGAGTAACATCATATTTTCTTGCAATATCTAAAATTCTATCAAAAGCTGTATATAAAGGGTTATCTTTGTGATGATGAAGCATCCATTGTGCAAGAATTGCTCCTCCTCTACTTACAACACCCATAAGACGCTTTGAAACAATTGGCATCATGTGAAGTAAAATTCCTGCATGAATTGTCATATAGTCAACACCCTGTTTTGCCTGATGCTCTATCATATCAATAAGAATATCCTCTGTTAAATCTTCGATTGATTCAACACCCTCAAGTGCTTGATAAATAGGAACTGTTCCAATTGGAATAGTTGAGGCATCAATTATTTTTTGACGAATTAAATCGATATCTCCACCAGTTGACAAATCCATAACTGTATCTGCACCATATTTTATTGAGGCATAAAGTTTTTCAAGTTCAGACTCTATATTAGAGCTAACAGATGAGTTTCCTATATTTGAGTTTATTTTTGTTCTTGCATTTATCCCAATTCCAATTGGTGATATATTTTTATGATTTATATTTGCAGGTATTACCATTCTACCAATTGCAACCTCATTACAAACAAAAGATGGTTCAAGATACTCTGATTCTGCAACAGCCTCCATCTCTGGAGTAATAATTCCCTGTTTTGCATAATACATTTGAGTATTAACATCATTTCGAAGTTTATCATCTCTCATATATCTACACTCCCTTAAGAAAAATACAGATTATTCCTGTATAAGTTAAACACACAGGCGATAGTATCATAATTTTTATGTTTTTTACAGACTAAAATTTAAAAACAATAACTTATTGTTTTTTTTATTATTTTGTTGTATTTTTTATTTTTTAGGTGATTAAAATGAGATATTTTTTTATATCTATTGTTTTTTTAATATAAAATAGTTATTGTTGTGATTTTTTAACATATTTATATATTTTAACTAAATCAATTATGTT
>JAFGXH010000298.1 GCA_016936735.1 bacterium | reverse complement strand
CATAAAAATATCTTTAAAAAATAGGTATAAAACCCAATATTTATAAAAAAAATGAAAAAAATGTCATATTTATTAAAAATAATTATTTATTACTTGATTTTTCATAAAAATATAATATAATTTTCACATGTTGCTATATTTTTTAACAGGGGGAAACATGCAAATATATTGCTCTTGGATTGGAGAAAGAGATGTCTATTCTGTTGCAGAAAAATCTGGACATTTTAAACTATCACCTATTTATCTTTTTTCTCAACAGGATGTAGTAAAAGAGATTGATGAATTTCATTTCCTTTATTCAGAGGGATACTTCAATTTAGAACGCCGTTTTTTTATGGATAAATTAGAAAACGAACTGCTTGAAGGAAAAAAAATCTTTTTTCATGAAGCCTCTGAAGATGAAGTACCTCATGCTGGGGATTATGATGCAATTTATAGATTTACAGAGAAAACTTTAGGTAAAATTTGGCAAAAGCATCAATCAAAAAATGTAACTTGGCATTTTCAAATAACATCAGGAAGCTATCAAATGTCTGCGATATGGATTCTTCTTGGAAAAACAAGATATCCAGCAACATTTTATCAATGGTATTATGATTCAAATATAAAAAAAGATTTTATATATCCTGTTGAGATCCCTTTCCAATTTGGATTTCAACATCTTGTTGAGACAAGAGAGACAACAAAAGAGATTCTTTTTCCTGAATTTGGCTCTGTTGAAAGTGAAGAGATGAGAGAGACTCTTCTAAAAGCTAAAGAGATTGCACCATTTACAGAGGAATCTGTTTTAATTTTAGGAGAAACAGGAACAGGGAAAGAGCTTCTTGCGAGATATATTCATAAAAAATCTGGGGTAAAAGATGAAAAATTTTACCCAATTAACTGTGCTGCAATTCCAAAAGATTTACTTGAAAGTGAGCTATTTGGATATGAAAAAGGGGCTTTTTCTGGTGCTAATTCAACACATGCAGGAATTTTTGAAAATGCAAACAATGGAACTGTTTTTCTTGATGAGATTGGAGATTTACCATTTGAACTTCAAGGAAAACTATTGAGAGCAATCCAAGAGAAAAAAATAAGAAGAGTTGGAAACTCAAAAGAGATATCTGTAAATGTTAGAGTTTTATCTGCAACACACAAAAATATTATGGATCTTGTTAAGAAGGGGGTCTTTAGAGAGGATCTTCTTTATAGATTAGCAGGTGTTGTTTTTAAGATTCCAGCATTAAGAGAGAGACTAGAGGATATTTTAGAGATTTCTAAAGATTTTATCTCTCGAATTAATAAAAAATATAAAAATTATCCTCAATGGATTCCAAGATATTTAACTCCAGAGGCAGAGAGTTTTTTATTAAGTGACAGTTACAAATGGCCTGGAAATATTAGAGAGTTGGAGCAAACAATTAAAAGAGCATCTATTTTTGCATCTAGTGGAAAAATAACTAAAAAAGCTCTTGAAAATGAGTTATTAGGAAACTATTTTAAAGAGGATAGAGAGCATAATATAAATGTTGTAACAGAGATACCATCTCAACTACAATTTTTAATATCTCCAGAGCTTCAACAACCTAAAAAACAGGAAGAGAGTGAACAACCCAAAAGAATTCGTTCAAAAGAGGAGCTTCAACTTTTCTATGATACAGAAGAGGAAAAATGGATTGAGGCTCAAAGAGTTGCATATTCAACTGTAAAAAAATTGAAACTTTCTCAAACAGATGCAGCAGAGATGTTTAGACTTGGAACCCGCCAAACATTTGTTAATCATGCTAAAAAAATAGGTGTTGATGTTTGATTTAGGTATATATTCTATTTTATTAATATTTTTCCACCCTGCTCTCTCCATCTTGGGTTGGAGGACTCTTTTCCATTCCAACCACTATCACAGTTAGAACTTGTTTCTCTTAATGAATTGCAACTACCTGCACCTGTTGATATTGCACCATAAACATTTGAGTTTTGCCATGTACAATCATCATTTGAAGAGTTTATACAAACTAATGGATTATCTTCAATTTTAAAAATTGCATAATTATCGTTTGATAGTCTAAATCTTGTATTACTCCCATTACTCCAAATAGAGCTATTTTTCAAATTAAATATCTCATTTAAATTTTTACCTGTATGAGAAAGATAAATTTGATTAAATGGAATTCCTGTTGCATTAATAGAGTATTGTGTTGAATTGATTGATAATCCAACATTAGAAACACCTGGAAATGGAGCATTAGAGTCTTTTCCTTTTACATTTGCAATAGCAGTCCAACCTCCACCTCCATTAATAGAATCATTCATATAACAATAAACAGAAAAAGGATCTCTATTTGTAGGAGATATTATATAATTTCCATCTACTCTTATTGTTGTATTATCATATAACTCTTTACAACTTTTATAATATAGACATAATCCACTTGTTGTTTCACAATAACCACTATTTCCACATACAGAAGAACCAGCAATATCACATCTCTGATTTGTTATTGTTACCTCTAATGTAAATTTTCCCTCATTTGTCCCATCATTTGAACTCCAACCATCAACAATAATATAGTAAGTTCCTGCCTCTAAAATAGTCTCGATCCTACTTAACCTACTTTTATTAGGTAAACTGTTAGGGTCTAAATCATCATTACAAGCTAACTCATTTCCAGCACAACTATCAAGAATATATAAAACAGTATCATCAAAACTACTATCTCTTGGATCTATAACTGTTTCCAGCTTTACATAACTTTTTTTAGATAACACAAGTTTAAAAGCAGTATCATTTGATTCTGTATCTGTGCAACTTCCTCTAAAATCATCACTAAATCCCTCCAATGCAGTATCACCTGTATAACTTCCTGTCTCTGTAATAGTTGTAAATTCATCACTGCAACTATTTCCTATAGGATTACAGATATTATCTTTTTTATAATAGTAGTTATCACAAACACAAACCGCTTCTCCAGTTAAATCACTACAACTACTTCCCAATCCACAATTTATATGATTCTCTTGTAAAGCAAGAGTACAGGACTCTAAACAGTATCCATTATTATCATTATCCTGATATCCCTGATAACAAATACAATCTCCTGTACCACTTAATCCATCATCACATCTTGCATTAAACTCATTACAATCATTGCACTCATCACAAGTTAATCCATAATAGTTTGCTGCACAAATTGAGCAATTTATACCACTCCATCCAGAGTTACACTGACACACACCTGTTGTGGGAATACAGACACCATTTCCACAATTCATGGTTGTAGTATTAATTTGACATTTTCCATTTGCTAAACATATTTCAGAACCATTACATAGATTACCATCATCACAATCTGTATTAGAGCGACAATTTATAATGCAAACGCCATTTTCATCATGATAACCTGTATTGCAAACAGAACATAATGCACCCCCCCAACCAGTTTCACAATCACAAATACCATTAGGTTCCAAACAGTCTCCATGATCTCCACAATCAATAGAGACAGAATCTTCACAAACACCTAACTCTAAATTACAAATCTCTATTCCATTACAAGTAATAGAATCACTACAATCACTATTACTTTCACAATTTTTAATACAAACTCCATCTTTTAATTGATAACCACTCTCACAGTCTTCACAATTTTCACCAATATAACCCTCTTCACAAACACATTTTTGAAGAGGGTTAGAACACTCACCATGATTATTACAAGATATATCATCACCTTTTTCACATATACCATTATCTAAATTACAACTCTCCTCTCCATCACAAAATAGCCCATTTTGACAATCACTATTATCTCTACAAGGTTCTATACAATCACCTCCAAATGAGATATAGCCATCTGCACAAACAGAGCAATCTAAACCACTGTATCCTTGATCACAAACACAAACACCATTATTTGCATCACAAATACTTTTTTCAGAACAGTTTAATATTTCACAAATATTCTCATTAGGAGTACATTCCCCATTAAAACAGCTCTCATTTTTTAGGCATTTATTAATTTTCCACTCATAACATGTATCACTATCAAAATCTCCACAAATTTTCTGATTTGATGAATCAATGCAGAATGATTCACTATAATTATAACACTCATCACTACAATTAGAGGACAGACAGACCCCATCTCTACACACTTTAGATTGACAATTATCATACTCTTTTTTTATCAAACAGAAATTAGAGTCTAATTCACAAGAGTAAACTCGATTATTCTCACAGAAAAAAATACCAATATTGTCACACTCATTTTTACAATTTTGAATAGATGATGTAGAATCACTACAGGAAAAAAACAAAAATATGATGAATAAAAATAGAATAAATCTCATTAATCCCCCAAAACTACACTATATTATAACATTAAATTTTTAAAAAGTCATTATTGAGATTTTATTTCATATATTTCGAACTATTTTTTGTTTAAATAGTCAATTAGAATCTCAACTCTCTTTTTTAAATCAATTAAATCATTTAGTTTTATATTTGAATTGGTTAATTTTTGAATAAGTTTTTCTGGAATAATAGATGCCTTAATTTTAAGCTCTTCACCCATTTTGGTAACTGTTATTTCCACTTTTCTTTCATCTTTTTGAGAACGATTTCGTTTAATTAATCCCATTTTCTCCATTCTTTTTAAAAGAGGAGTAACTGTATTTGTATTGAGAATTAATTTTTCAGATATCTCATTTACAGTTAATGAGTTCTCCTCCCATAAAATCATGAGGACTAAATATTGTGGATAGGTTATCCCAAGCCTATTGAGATATGGCTGATACTCTCTTGTTATAAGCCTTGATAAAGCATAAACAGGAAAACATAGCTGATTTTTTAATTTTAATCTCTCAAATGACATAACCCTCCAACAAAAACAATAGAAAAATTATCTGATGCTAAGAGTTCTCTCTTCACATTAATCACTATTTTTATAACATATTTTTTTTATTTTTCAATATTTTATTTTTTGCTGAATAGTTACAACTATTTAAATATTTAAAGATAAGAGTATTGTTTTTAATGCTATTTTCATGTAATATTAATATGTTGTTTTGAGATTTTTGAAGCCATATTATGATTAGATTAACTCTTTTTTTATTAATACTTTTATCAACAATACTCTATAGTGAATCAATTCAAGGAGTTATTAATAGTAGAGTATTTCTATCTGCTTGTGATTTAAATATATCTCCTAAAACAAAATATAGCTGGAGCCTAACATCGGCTCCAGAGTCAGTTATAAATAACCTTTCCGAAAATAGTCTAATAGAGAGCTTAGATTTTAGCTGTTTAGCATCATTTAAAACAGATATAGTTGGAAACTATTTAGTTAAAGTGGTTGCAGTTGATCTAATTGTAAATCAAATAAAAGAGAAAGAGTTTAATATAGATATATTTGAAAATCTAGAAAAAAATAACTACAATTTTAATCTATATAAAAAAGGATTAAAAGAGAGATACTCTATTGAGTATCTTAATGATTTAGATAATGAGATTGTATCTCCAGAAAAAAAAGATCAATCAATAGAGGTATGTTTTAATGATTTAATAGCTTTTAAAGAGATTTTTGGAGAGGCAACTATAAAAATTCAGAATCTATCAGATAAAACAGACGAAGTTATCTCATCTAAAAACAGAGTATATCTTTATAAAAATCAATTATATAGCCTATCTATCCTCTATTTTGACTCAAATATCTATAAAACTATTATTTATGAAAACTACTATCCAGAGGATTTTTTAAATATATTCTCTTCTGAAAATAGAGAAGTCTCAAATCAAAAAACAGAGTCACCAGAGATATCAATATATAGCAATAATATTAAAATAAGAGGAATATTTACATATTTTTTTGAATCATCAAAATATTCAACAATATATCCAACTCTTTATAGTAGTGAAGAGAATTTTGAAATT
>JAFGXH010000297.1 GCA_016936735.1 bacterium | reverse complement strand
TTCAACATGAAGTGCAATATCTCCATCAGAGATTGCAATTGCCTCCTCCATAAGTTTTTTTCCAACACCTTTTCCACGAAAACTATTATGAATAGCAATATAAACAAGAATATTTTCAGGAATATATCCATCCATTCCTGTTTTATTTACAACTGTTGCTCCAATAATCTCACTATTTTCAACAAGTTTAATAATAAAACCACCAAAAGAGTCTGATATTTTTAGTGCATAATCAATTGCCTTCTCAATATCTCTTTCAGAATCTCTATACTGCTCAAGATGTGCATGCAAAAACTCTATAATCTCTTTTTTCTCTGTTTCTGTGATACTACTGCTGCTATCATATTTTGTAAAAATCATAAAACCTCCATAAAAAAATATCAATATTGCTGAGTTAATAGTTTAGCAACTTTTGATAAATATTTTAGAAAAAATAGCGAATCTTTTTGATATTTTGTGACTGTTTTATATAAAAAAAACGCTTTCATAGGTTTTGGTTAACACTTAAAATAGTAAAAGTCAAGCTTAAATGGGAAAAAAAATAAAAAATAGGTGAAATATTAAAAAAAAAGTTGTATGATATCTTGCTGGTTGATAAAATTGAGTTATATTCAATTTTATGTTGTTGTTTACTAAAAACTATTTTAGTAAAAATTTTTTTTTTATAGAATAGAAAAAAATAAAGGATGAAAATATGGTAGAATACTATTTAAAAACTGGGGAACAGATAAAAAGAATAAAAGAGGCTGGTGATATTCTTCATAGATTGTTTGAACAGCTTTCAACTTTTATTGTTCCTGGTTTAAAAACAATTGAGATAGAGAAATTTGCTGAGGATTTTATTAGAAAAAATGGTGCAGTTCCAGAGTTTATGAATGTTCCAGGTTATCGTCATGCAACCTGTATATCTATTAATGAAGAGGTTGTTCATGGTATTCCATCCTCAAAAAAATCTGTAAAAGAGGGTGATATTGTTAAAGTTGATGCTGGAGCAAAGCTAAATGGTTTTATTGCAGACTCTTGTGTAACTTTTCCTGTTGGAAAAATAACAAAAAGGAGTCAGCAACTAATTGATGTGACAAAAGAGGCTTTAGCTTTGGGAATAGAGCAGGCGAGAGTTGGAAATACTCTTGGAGATATTGGAAATGCAATCCAAAAGCATGTTGAGAAAAATAGTTACTCTGTTGTTCGAGATTTTGTTGGTCATGGCGTTGGTTTACAGCTTCATGAACCTCCACAAATTCTCCATTATGGAAAAGCTGGAACAGGAATAAAACTTATTGAGGGAATGGTTTTAGCAATAGAACCAATGGTAAATGAGGGAACTTGGAGAGTAAAAGTTTTAAAAGATGGATGGACAGCTATAACTCTTGACCAAAAACTTTCAGCTCAATTTGAACACACTGTTGCAATAACTGCAAATGGTCCAGAGATTTTAACTTGATAAAAATAGTTTTTTATCTAAAATTTAAATTTTACTGAATTATTTAGTTATTAGTTTCTGTTTTAAAACTCTAAAAGCTAGTTTAATATATTTTGAAATCAGTGTGATAATAGTAGATAATGCAATAACTACAGCAAAATTTATCAAAGAGAATAGTATTCCATAGCTTGGAGATTTTCCGCCAGATTTAAGAAAAAACTCTCTTATAAAACCATTTAAAACAAAGGCATACATTGATATTTCACCAATATATATAACAGATTTATTAAAAAGGGTAGTCTGTTTTGGAGATATTTTAGAATATAAATATATAGATACTATTGGAATTGATGAAAATGATAAAACCCAGAAGAATCTATTAAAAAAACCAATAATAAATACTCCTAATGCAAGAATAAAGAGTTTAAAATCTATTTTTGAGCTATATTTTGCAAAATATATACCTAAAATAAATGTTGGAACATGTCCCCAAAAGTTAAATCTTAAAAGTGGATGGTAATCTCTATAAAATATCATCACAAAAAACTCAACAGAGAATATAGTTAAAGCAATAAGATAAAAAATATATTTTTTATCTATTTTTGCAAAAAATGGAAAAATTATATATAGCTGAATAATTGCACCAAAAAACCACCAAGGTCCAACAGGATTAAAAACAGTGTTTTCAGATAGATTTGATATTAATAGTAGTTTAAGTAGATTACTTTTTATAAAAAAAGAGTCAATTGGAAATCCTCTAACAATATAATATATAGTTAAAAGAAAAATAGATACAATAAGAAGTTTATAGATTTTTAAAATTTTATCAAAACTATATTTAAACAGATTTGAACTATTTTTTAATGATAAAGTTAAACCATATCCACTTAAAAAAATAAATATTTGAACTCCATAGTGTCCAAAATAGGAGAAAAGTTGTCCAAATATATCTAATGGTTCATTTAGAATGTTTCGTATCACAATAAAAAATCTATATTGAGAAAAATAGAACTCATTTTCACCTGGTGTTGATGGAAGAAGATGTAAATAGTTATGAAACATAATTAGTATAATCGCTATACCCTTTAGATATGTTGTATCCTGTTTTGATAATCTCATTTTCTCTCTTAAAAATTATTTACAATATTTGGAGGTCCCATTTGAATCATCATCTAGTGTATATGCCCTACAAAGAGTCTCTTTAACCGATTTTGTGTTAACTGATGTTGAAAATTCAATATCTTTTAAATAGGTTATAGCTTTTTTATAACTTTTTAACTCAATTAGAGATTTTGCAAGTCCAAATTTTGCTGAATCATATTTATCATTAAACTCAACCGATTTTGAGTAGTGAGCTTTTGCTAAAAGATGTTTATTCTGTTTCATATATGCTTCACCAGTAAGATAATATATATAATAATCACTCTCTAATTCACCTGAATCAATATATTGATAAACAAACTGAATCATCTCATCATATTTTCCAAGTGAGTAGAGAAAATATGCTTTATGTTGAAGATATTTTACCTCTGGTTTTATCTCAATTGATTTTTCAATCTCTCTTAATGCCTTATTCCACTGTTTTGAGCTTTGATATTTTCTCGCTTTATTATAATATTTTTCACTGTCTCCAGTTTTTGCTTTAGTTGACTCTTTTTTTATTACTTCAGCCTGCTCTTTTTTGATTTGGGCATCTTTTTTAAATTGAATGTTTTTTAAAGTTCTTTCTGTTGCTAATTTTTCTTCCTCTTTTTGCTGCTTTAAAAGATTCTCATTAAATTTTTGATTCTCTTTTGAGGTTTTCATATCTGTAATAGTTTTTTCAATATAATGAGGTACAAAAATTGATGCAATAATAATTACAACTCCCCAAAACATATATTTTCCACCAGAATTACTCATTAAATCCTCCTAAAATATATTAAAACTCAATAGCAGTTTAGAGAGTATCATATTTTTAATCGTTTAACAATATTTAAGCTATTAAAAAGGAGGAAAAAATAGTTTTTACTTATATTCTACACAAAGTAAAATTTTTTTATTCTTTAGTGCATTAAAATAGAGTTAAGTTGAAAGATATTTTTTATTTTCTCTAATAATTCTCTAAAGCTACTATTTTAAAGTGTAGTTATGACCAGCTAACTCATCAATATCACCCATTAAAATTAGTTCAAGAAGCTCTTTTTGAACCATTTGAATAGGAAAACCACTTTTTTTAATAATATTATCAATATGTATTGATGATGGGTAGCTATTGTTAATTATGGATAGCAATATTTTTTGGGTGGGGGTTTTTTCACTTAAAATCTCTATTTTACTATCAGAGGCTATATTTGAATCTGATATTGTAATCATATCATTTGATTTTTTTATAATCTGAAGATGCTCTAAAATATCCTCAATTGAGTCAATAATATAGATTAAAGGATCTCTTCTTTTTAAAAGCTCAATATTTCCTTTAAAACCCTGTTGAAATATCCCAACAGGAGGTATAAAAACTGGTTTATTAAGACTAATTGTGTACTCTGCTGTATATAATGCACCACTTTTTTGAGGAGCCTGAACCAAAATTGTTCCAAGAGAAAGTGCTGAAATAATTCTGTTTCTAATTGGAAAAGATGATTTATTTCCTGTAAATTGAAGTGGAAATTCAGATATTATTAAACACTGTTTTTCATGTTTTTTATATGTTGAGTATAGTGATGATGATAAAAAAGGTGTTAGTCCACTACCTAAAACAACAATAATTGAACCACCTTTTGTTAAACACTCCTGTTGTGCAGTTTGGTCAACCCCTTTTGCTGCTCCTGAGACAACTTTTAAATCGTTTTTTGTTGCCTCTGAAGCAAAAAATTTTGTAATCTCTACTCCAATTTTATCAATCTCTCTTGTTCCAACAATTGCAATAGATTTTATATAAAGATCTAAATCCCCTTTATAAAAAATAAATCTGGGTGGATGTTGTAGTTCTAGTAATCTTTGTGGATATCCATCTTGTGATATATGTTTGATAGATATAGACTCTTTTTTTATTTTTGAGATATCATCAGAGAGCTGTTTTTCAATATAGTGGCTGAGTGAATAGAAATATTTTCCATCTTCAGTTTCTAAACTATTTTCAACAATCTCTTGAGCTGTTTTTGTTTTTAAAAGAGTAGAGTAGTGTGATAGTGGTTTTGAAGCAAAAAGAAGATATTCAAAAAAAATCTCCTCTGTTGGAAATATTGGTTCCAAAAATGGATAATATTTTTGCAATTTTTGATAAAGCATAAAAAAACCTCTTATTTTGTTTGTATAAAATATCTATTAAATTGATTTCAAAAAAATACAAAAAGCCTTATATTCAAAGCTTTTTTAAATTTTAAAAAATCAGATATTTTTCCAAAAATATTTAGATTTTTAGATTATGAATAATCTCTTTTAAATAGATTATATAAATCCTATTTAGGCTATAATTTACTATGTTTTTTATTGGGATTTTGTGTGTTAATTTGAAACATAATCAAAATTTAATCTAAGAAAAGCTCTAAATCTTTGAACTCTTTCATGTTTTTTAGTTTTTTAATAGCATTCATCTCTATTTGTCTAATTCTCTCTCTTGTTAAGCAAAACTCTTTTCCAACCTCTTCAAGAGTTTTTTGATTGAATGAATCAATTCCAAAACGGAGTTTTATAATTCTCTCCTCTTTTGGGTCTAATTTCCCAAGCCACTCTTTTATTCTTGCTTTAAGTATTGATATTTCAGAGCTTTTATCTGGAGTTGATATATTTGTGTCTGCAATAAGTGAATATACTTGACCCTCTCCATCTGTTATTGGAGCATCAAGTGATAAAGGCTCTTTTGTTGATAGAAAGTAAAACATTAAATCACTCTCTCTAATTTCAAGAGATTTAATAATGATTTTATTTGAAGGAGCAATCCCTTTTTTCTCTGTATATGAAGTAATGAATTTATGAATTTTATTCATAATATCTAAAACATGAGAGGGAACTCTTATTGCTCTAACTTTCTCCTCAATTGCACGTGTAATAGACTGTTTTATCCACCAAGTAGCATATGTTGATAATTTAGTCCCTTTACTATAATCAAATCTATCAATTGCTTTTATTAGACCAATATTTCCATCCTGAATTAAATCCTCAAAAGAGAGTCCTTTGTGAATATATTTTTTTGCAATAGAGACAACAAGTCTAAGATTCGTTTGAATGATATGATGTCTAAATTGAGTGATTTTATTATAAATAGAGTCAAATTTTTCAATAACAGCAACCAATTCACTATAACTTAAACCATACTCTTTTTTTAAATTATTAGAGTGAGTAAGATGTTTTTCTAAAAGTGAATTTATTATTGCTGTTTTTTTAGAGTCTGTCTGTATTTTAGTAAAGATAGCTTTGATATTTTCTGGGTATGAAAATATTCTATCATCATCTAAATAGCAACAAACCCACTCCATAGATGATTTGATTAAATATCTTTTTAGCTCATTTAAATGGATATGGTGACGATATTTAATTCTTACTAAATCTGAACGAAGACACAAAAGAGCAGAAAGATTAAATGAGAAATCATTGATATACTCAAAAAATATATCTGAGTTACTATCATTTATTGATAATTTTTGTAATCTTTCATACAACTCTTCAAAACTTATTGAATGACTATTATTAAACTCTACAATATTGTTATAACCATAAAAAAGATCATAAATAGCTCTTTTTTGAAGTAGGATATCCTCTAAAAAGGATAGAAATCTTTTTCTTCCAAGTGAATATTGAAAATAAAAAGATATCAGCTCCTGTTTTAATCTATGGATCTCGAAAGATGTTAAATACTCCTCCTCTTCATTAAGTCTATTATGAGAACCTATTTTATTAAGGTAGTGATTAACAAGATCTTTATCAAAAGGAACAGCCTTTTTAGTTTGTCTTGGAACCTTTCTTGGGGAATCTTGGATGGATGGATTGTAATCTATCTCAATCTCTTTTAATATAATTGGCATCATAAGCCCCCCAAAAAAAAGTACAATAGTGGAGAGCAATATTATTTCCATAAGATAAAAGATAGATAAATCACCTAAAAATCAAATAAAAATAGTCGAAATAGAGTATTTTTACTCTATTTTTTATATAAAATTAAACAACAATGGTTTTTTTAACTAATCAAAAAAAATTTTTTATATGAAAAAAAAGACATTTTTGTCGTTAAAAAACTTTGAAATAAAATAACTACTCTTATAAGATTTTTTTAATAAAAAAATTAGCTAAAATATTAAAAATTTAAAAATATTGTAAGTAAAAAAAAGACATTTTTGTCAATGTAGTTTTCTATTTTTTAAAGCAGGTAGTTTATCTCTAAAATTCTCTATTTTTTGATACTCCAATTCATAATATAAAATATTCTCTTCAGAATCATTTAAATGATGAATTACTCCATCTGGTTCAACAATAGAGGAGAATCCAAATGATACAGCTGATTTATAATGATTTCCAACTTGATTTGGAGCAATAACATAGGATTGATTCTCAATTGCACGAGCTTTTAAAAGTATTTCCCAATGTTTTTTTCCTGTTTGATATGTAAATGCTGAAGGAATAAGCATAATATTTATACCATTTTGAGAGTATTTTCTATATAATTCAGGAAATCTTAAATCATAACAAATAGATAGTCCAAAGTTAAAATATCCTCTTTTAAAAGATTTTAACTCTGTTCCTGCTGTTATATAGCTTGTTTCATTAATAGTTGAATCTGTATCATCAAGAGAGAATAGATGAATTTTGTCATAAAAAGTCTCAATATCCCCATTTTTATTAAAAAGAAAAGAGCGATTAAATATTGAATCACCACTAATAAATGGTATTGAGCCTATTAAAATATCCATATTATATTTTTTTAAATCACTTAATATTGGTGTTATTTTACTCCAAATAGTCTGAACAGTATCTTTATACATCATAGAACTACCAATATAAAAAAGATTTTCAGGAAAAAACAGCATATCAACACTATTATTATATGCCTCATCTAAATATTTTTTAAAAAGCTTTATATTTCTATCAATATCTGGTGTTGAACAGATTTGAACCACTCCAATTTTCATATAATCTCCATAAGATAATAGTTTATTTTCTGTTATTTTAGTTATAAAATCAAGATTTATTACTCAAAATTTAAAAAACAATTGAAATATAAGTTGTTTCATGTTATGTTCTACAGGTTATTGAGTGTGGAACTATATGAGTAAAATTATTGCAATTGTAAATCAAAAGGGTGGTGTTGGAAAAACAACAACAACAATTAACTTAGGTGCATCTCTTGCTGCACTTGAAAAAAATATTCTATTAATTGATATTGATCCTCAATGTAATACATCAACAGGTGTTGGTTTCGATTTTGCAGAGGAGCATCCAACAATTTATAATGTATTTCTTGAAGAGGCAGAGTTTCAAGAGAGTATTCATTCAACTGTTTTAGATACACTCTCCTATATTCCTTCTGATAGAAATTTAGTTGGATTAGAGTTAGAGTTTGCTGAAAAAACAAATAGAAATCAGTTATTAAAAGAGAATTTAAAGGATATTAAAGATAATTATGATTATATCTTTATTGATTGTCCTCCATCATTAAATACATTAACATTAAATGCTTTATGTGCTGCTGATTCTGTGTTAATACCTTTACAAACAGAGTATTATGCAATGGAGGGACTTGTTAATTTAAGTAATACATTGGATTTAGTGAAAAAATCTTTAAATCCATTTTTAACTGTTGAGGGAATACTATTTACAATGTATGATAGCAGAAATAATCTCTCAAAAATGGTTGTAACTGATGTTAAAGCTGTTGCTCCATTTCCTATTTTTAATACAATTATACCAAGAAATGTAACATTAGGTGAGGCTCCATCTCATGGAGAACCTGTTATTCTTTATGATATAAACTCAACAGGAGCTCAGGCCTATTTATCTCTTGCAGAAGAGATATTAAATGGAATTAAAAATAGTTAAAAATAGTGATTATAAAGGAGTTTTAGTGAATAATAATAAGAAAAAAGCCCTTGGAAAAGGGATGGAAAGATTGATGCAGATATATCAATCACAAAGTGAACAAAAAAATGAATCAGCTCCAACAACTCTTCAAAGAGATCCCGATTATATTCCAGATTGTCCAATTCTTGATATTCATCCTAATAAAGATCAACCAAGAAAAACATTTTCTGAGGAGTATCTTGAGGAGTTAACTCAATCTATAAAAACAAATGGTCTTTTGCAGCCAATTTTAACTAGAAAAATTAGTGATAAATATTATGAAATTGTTGCTGGTGAAAGAAGATGGAGAGCTGCACAGAGAGCTGGATTAAAAGAGCTTCCTATTTTTGTAAAATCTTTGACAGATAAAGATGTTTTAATTCTCTCTTTAATTGAGAATGTTCAACGTCAAGACTTAACTCCAATTGAGGAGGCAAAAGCCTACTCTTTAATGATTGAGGATTTTAATTTAACACAAAATGAGATATCAGAGGCTGTAAGTAAAAGTAGAGCAACAATTGCAAATGCAATAAGATTATTAAAATTGCCACAAGAGGTTCAATCTCTTTTAAATCAGTTTCAAATTACAACTGGTCATGCAAAAATTCTTCTCTCTCTTGATAGTGGAGAGGAGATGATATATTTTGCAAATAGAGTTGTTGATGAAAATCTATCTGTAAGAGCTTTAGAGAAAGAGATAAAACTTTCAAAAGAGCCTGGTGCAGTAAAAATGAAACCAATAACTCCTAAAAATACAGATGAACAGGTTGTTAAAAGTATAGAGACTATTAGTCAAAAATGGCAAACCAGATTTAATACAAATGTTAAAATTGCCCACAAAGAGAATAAGGGAAAAATTTTTATTGAGTATAAATCATTAGATGAGTTAGAGAGTTTAACAAATCTGCTTTTCCAAGAGTAGTTTAAAAGGAGTATCATGTTGTTTGCTGCATCAGTATCTAAAGGTAAAAATCGTACAGACACAACTGCCCTTATAGGTGAGGGGAGTTATCTTGAGGGAAAGTTTAATTTTGAGGGAACAGGAAGAGTTGATGGCTCTTTTAAAGGGGAGATTGACTCAAAAGATATTCTTATTATTGGTGCAACAGCTATCATTGAGGCTGAGGTAAAAATAGGAAAATTAGTAGTTGAAGGTACTTTAAAAGGTAATGTTATTGCAGCTGAAGAGATTTTAATTCATTCAACAGGTAAAATATATGGAAATATAACAACTCCTGCACTTATTATTGAAAAGGGTGCTATATTGGAGGGGGTTTCACATATGGAGAAAAAAACAGAACCTGAAGAGAAAAAGCAACCTCAACAACAGGATAACTCCAAAAAATCTGATAAAAAGTAGTTTTATCTATAACTCAACTTTTGATGCTTTAAGAAGAGTCTCTTCAAACTCTTTTTCTGGTTGAGAGTCATAAACAATACCTCCACCAGAGTGATATACTATCTCATCATCCCTCAAAATAAAAGAGCGAATAGTGATGTTTAAAATAAAATCATCTTTTTGCCACCAACCAATAGAGCCTGTATATGCCTCTCTATCAAACTGCTCATATTTCAAAATTGCTTCAATAGCGGCCTCTTTTGGGCAACCACTAATTGAGCCACCTGGGGCTGTTTTTTTTAAAATCTCTCCCAGTTTTTTTGATGTTTTAACCTCAATTTCAGAGTAAGTATGAATTAAATTCCCTAAATTCATAATTTTTCTATGAAAATTTATAGAGTCTCCTTTAATATCTCCAACAGAGTTTAAGTCATTTCTTAAAAGGTCAACAATCATAGATAGTTCAGACTCCTCTTTTTTGCTTTCTAAAATTTTTTTATAACTCTCTGGAGTGTTTGGAAGAGTCCCTTTTATTGGTTGTGAAATAAGAGAGTTTCCCTCTTTTTTGAGAAATAGTTCAGGGGACATAGATACTATAGCCCCATTTTTATATGGGATAAGGGCATGATAATCTCCAGAGAATTTTTGATGATAGTGTAAAAAAATATCACAATAATCTCCAATATAGTTAGTTTTAAATGGGATTGTAAAATTTATTTGATAAAAATTTCCAACAGATATCTCTTTTTTTATAGCTTCAATAGTCTCAATGTATTTATCTTTTGCCACTAATTTTTTGAGGGGGGTTTGGAGTTTAAATGAGTCTCTATTTATAATATCTAATTCACTAGAAACTCTATATTTTTTTAAAATATATATAACACCAAAATAGTCATCTCTATAGCTATTTTTAAAGCAACTATATTTTTCATTTTTTTCATGTTTTGGAAAATCAAATTGAATAATTTTCATATTTTCATAAAAATCTTTTTGAACTTTATCAATCTCAAACTCCCAATTAGATTCTAAAAGTTCAACCTCAAAATAGTTATCTGAAACTATAAATTCACCATTTTTATAAAATGATACTATTGGAAAACTGTTCAAAATAACCTCTTTTAATTTGTGAATTATATTTACTTTTTAACAAAATCACTTAAAATATAAAAATATAAAACATCAACACTTAGAGTTATATTTTATAGCTTAATTAATGTCAATAGGAATTAGGTTTTTATTGATTAATAAGAGTTAAAAACAGTTTTAATTTGATACTAATTCAGAGGGACAAACAGCTTTCCAATCATCATTTCTGAAATCTATGATTGGAACATTATCACAGCTAAATTGATATGGTTCTTCACAATTTGGATTATTTGGTATTGAATAGTTCCAATCAAAACCCCAATTAAAAATATCATAAATAGAACTAATCTCCTCATCTCCATTTATGGTTGATTCACAATAGGTTTCAATCTCAGTTGAATTAAATTTAATATCTTTTCTATTTCCACCTTCGCTATAAACAAACTCATAATTTTGACACATAGAACCCATTTTTTCTATTCCACAATTGTTATAAATAGCTTCACACTCTCCAATTTTATTTATAACACATGCCTCTTTTTTAGTTTTAAATGGGTAGTTAAAACAACCTTTCTCATTTTTTAAAAAATCATAAGTAAGAGTTTCTGCTCCCTCACAAGAGTTATAAAACTGATCTAAAAAATCATGACATTGATCAAATGTTTCAGATTTATTCATATAACCATCTTTACGATAGTTTGAGTTACAATAAGGAGCTTCTGTTGGCTCAATTGAAACCTTACACATACTAATGACATCACCAAGCATTCGATATTCTCTACTACAATAATTAATTGCATCACCTTCTGTATTTGTAATTCCACAGGATATCTGCAAAAAAATAAGTGCAAATATTAAAAAATATACTGTTTTCATGATTACTCCGTTAAATAAATTTAAATATACAACCTATATATGAAAATGTTTTTATTTAATATTCTTGTAACAGCCTTCAAAATACGACCTTTTTTTTAAAAAAATCATCTAACTTTAATGAAAATATAAAAAAAAGTCAAGCCTTTTGTATTAAAAAATGAGAATTTTTGTGTTAAAATATAATAAAAATTTTACAAAAACATAATTGATTTAGTTAAAATATAAAAAAATGTTAAAAAATCACAACAAAGAGTAAAAGGGATAGAAAAATTATTTCATCACCCATTCATATAAATTATCTCGCATTATATCACTTTTTTCAGTTAAAAATGACTCTGGATGAAATTGAACAGCCATTACTCTATTTTTTTTATCCTCAATTGCCATAATAATATTATCATCTGTTTTTGCAGATATTGAGTAGCAATCAGGAATTATTGATGTTCCAAGTGAGTGATATCTTGCAATAGAACATTGAGATATATTTTTAAAAAAATCTCCTCCAATAATATTAATATCTGTTTTTTTTCCATGATATGGAGGAGTTATTGGTTTTACTAACACTCCATGTTTATAAAGAAGCAGTTGCATTCCTAAACATATTCCGAATATTGGAATAATTCCACTATATTTATCAACTATTTTTAATGTTAATGGGTAATCTATTGGAGATTTCGGTCCAGGAGATAGCAAAATGAGTTGATAGTTTTTTATAAAATCAAAATTTTTATAAAATGTTTGATTTAACTCACTATATGAGATTATATCAACCTCAAAATCCCCTTTTTCAAGCCAATTTTTGATGTTCCATATAAAGGAATCAAAGTGATTAATTAGAACTGTTTTGATTTTCATAGATTATTGGGAAATAGTTGCAAGACCAATTACATTTGATTGACAACTCCAAGTTTGACCCCCATCACCAGAGTATTCAAAATAGTATAGATAATCACCTGATGCTGAAAATGTTAATGTTGTTGCAAATTGATGATTATTATTTTGGTCTCCAGCACCAGTCATATTAAATGGGGCATTAACACAGGATGTTTCATCATTATTATCAACTTTGCATAATCTTGCTTTTAATCTTGCATCTTCACCTTGATTATTATCAGTTACTCCTTGAACATAAACCTGTCCATATACTGTTTCACTCTCTTGAGAGATATTAAGAGTTAATTCTTCAGGTGCTAAATAGTTACACCAAGTTATAGTTAAACGATTATCAACAACACAAACATTATTACTATTTTTGTAATATCCCTGATTACAAACACAAGAGTCATCCTCTAACCAAACACCATCAATACATATTCTTAAAAGGGTAGCATTAGAGTCTGTTGGACACTCAACATTCTCCTCTGCATCTGGATCACACTCATCTTCAACGCAAACACTATTACTATCTTTGTGATATCCCTGATTACAAACACAAGAGTCATCCTCTAACCAAACACCATCAATACATATTCTTAAAAGGGTAGCATTAGAGTCTGTTGAACACTCAATATTCTCCTCTGCATCTGGATCACACTCATCTTCAACACAAACATCATTACTATCTTTATGATATCCAGAGTTGCAAGCACAAGGATCATATTCCCAGATACCATCAATACAAAGTCTAAATTGTGTACCATTTTCACACTGAATAGTTTCATCTAATCCAGTTTCACACTCATCTTCAACACAAATATCTCCCTCTTGAAGATATCCAGAGTTACATTTCCATTCACAAACAGATGGATCACTCCAACCATTCACTTCTGTCCAATTTATTGTAACTGTTGTGATAATAGAAACAGCATTTTCTGGTGCAACATCTTGACAATTAACTGTTTTAGAGTTTGAAACACAACTCTCTCCCTCTTGATGAAAATTCTCATTACAAAGACAAGAACCATCAGAACAGTATGAATTTTCTGAACAGGTTATTGATAAACATGGATCTACATTCTCTTCAACAATTGTGATTGTTAAAACCTCTTCATCCATAAATTTATTATAGAAGTATCCATCAACTCCCTGATATGCAACAACTGTAAATTGATGATTTTCTGCTGTTACTGTTGGTGTTCCAGATATAAGACCATTATTAGATAGAGTTAATCCTGATGGTAATGTTGAGCCACTTTTTAACTCAAAATAGAATGATGAAGAGGCATTTTCAACTTGAAGAGTGTAGGAGTATTGTGTGTTTATTTTACCAACACTTAGTGTTGTTGGTTTTATTGAGAAAAGTTTTTCCCCCATATATCCACAATAGTTAGTAGAGGCATCAAAAGGGAGGCATTTTCTGTTTCCAGAGCAGTCCTGTTCTGTTAAACACTCTGTTAATGATACACAAGCTCCAGATGTTGATGTTTTTGATTCAAATTTACACTCCTCTAAATTTGAACACTCTGAATTACTAACACAAGAGATTTTCTCTTTTGTTGAATTACCATCATCACAACCAACATAAAAAGTGGTTAAGGCAACAATTAATATCAACTGCCATTTTTTCATAAATCCTCCAAATTGTTAAGTTTTTTATAACACAATTATAAAAAATATTT
>JAFGXH010000296.1 GCA_016936735.1 bacterium | reverse complement strand
ATTTTGGTTTTAAAAAACTATTTGGTGAAGAGAACAGTAAACCTCAATTAATCTCATTTTTAAATGCCTTTTTAGAGCTTGAAAAAAAAGATAAAATAGTTGATTTAGAGTTTAAAAATTTAGAAAAATTAGGATTAAATATTATTGATAGAAAAGCAATTTTTGATATTTATTCATTACATAAAAATGAAAATACTGTTATTCAGTTAACTTTGAGATTTATATTTGTTGAGATGCCAAAATTTAACAAAAAAGAGAGTGAACTTGTAACTTACTTAGACAAATGGTTCTATTTTCTAAAAAATCTTGATAGTTTGGATGATATTCCTTTAATTTATAAAGATGAAAAAGTGATAATTGATGCTTTTAAAAAGGCTGAATATCTGAATCTACCAAAAGAGGACAAAGATAGTTATTTTCAAAGTTTAAAAGTTTACAGAGATTTGCATAATGTTATTGATACTGCTGAAAACGAGGGCTTTAAAAAAGGAAAAGAAGAGGGAAAGATTGAGGGTAAAATTGAAATCATAAAAGAGATGTTATTAGATGAGATGCCCTTAGAAAAAATCTCCAAAATCACAAAACTTTCAATTGAGGAGATTGAAAATCTAAAAAAAGAGATGGAGAGTTAGAAATGTTCATCAAAAGACATAAAATCAACATCATCAGGATCATTTATCTCAATATTATTTGGTTTTCCATTAGAGGAGAACATTAACTCCTCGTGATATCTTTCAAATGCTATAACTTTCTTATTTTTGTTGTCATAATCATATCTAAAATATGATGGATATCTTTTCATTAAAAATTGTTCAACTTTATCCTCAATTGGAGCCTCATCAATCTCTGTTTTTTTTAAGTTATAGGCAAGCTCATTTAAAATGTACCAAACATGATTTTCAAAAGTTACTTTAGCCTTTTTTAAACCTAAAGAGGGAATTCTAAGAAGTGGAATTAAGAAAAAAAGTATTGAGTATACAAGTGGAACATTTCCAAACCAAAATGTTATTTTATCAAGATATGGAAATGGTGCACCATCTAAATTTATTGTTGCTAAAATAGCGGAAACAAGAAGATTTAGTAGTGCTAAAGAGACTATTTTCATATTATCTTTATCACTATTTCCTGTTAATGTTGGCATTATTTTTTTTCTATTCCAGATATAACTATATTTTTGACGACTCCCTGTGTTTGGAATCACTTTTTCAAAGTCTGAAAAAGTATAATAAACAACTCCATCCTCTGATACTAGAATCTCACCATCATATTTTGTTACCATTTGTAGTAATTTTTTTTGAGACTCCTCCTCTGTTAATCCATTTAGGTTTATGAAGTCTGCTAATGTTATTTTTTTATGCTCTTTAACAAATAAAAGTCCATTTTTTTCAGGGGTTATTGGTGGTTGTAGATGAGTCTCTCCAAAAATAAAAGAGAATATTTTTTGATAAAATGGTCTATCTGTTGTTGATTTAAAGTTAAATAGTTCTGAATACATGTTTATCATATATCCAATTGATTCCCAAGCTCCTCTTCTTATCTCCTCTTGAGCTTTAGTATCTCTTTGAACCATAAAACTGCCACGTCTATCATAACTACTAAGAATTACATAAATTGCTATAATCACATAGGAAACAAGAAAAACAGTCATATAAACAAATGAGTAGGAGACCAACATTACCATCCATCCAGCCTTAAATAAAAGTATAAAACTCTCTTTAAAAATGAATAATAGCAATTGAAGTAATGTTATTAAAAGGGATTTTGACTCTCTTGATCTATAGGCAAAAAACTTAAACTGTAGTTTTCCATCTTTTGATACTTTTACAGATGCTTTATGTTTTGATGCAAGTGATATCATTGCATCTTTAACATATAAAACAGGTAATCCGCTCTCCATTGCAACATCTTGAGGGGTGACAATATTTACCCTTTTTTTAATAATTGGAAATATTTTCTCTTCAATCTCTTTTAAATCATATTTTACACTCATAAAGCCTCAATTTTAAATTAAAAAAAACTACTTTCATCTTTTTAGTAAATAAAATCAGGATTTTATTTACTTTTTAAGTCCCTTTAAAATTTAAAAAACAACCAAAACTGGTTTCTGGTGAATAGTTACAATATTAAATATCATTTTTTTCATCCTGTTCTATAATTTCAAATATCTTTCGATAATTATTATATGTTTCAATAATTAAATCTCCTTTAATATCTTTATTAAATTGATAGAAAAGAAGATATTGTCCATTCATCTCAAGAGTTGTATTTTCATAGTTTGCAAATGATTCTAATGGAATAAACTCAAAGTTATCACCTTTATGTATACTTTTAAATTTTATGTTGTGTTTTGGTAAAACATCAAGATTTATATCACTCCAATTTTCAGGTCTGTTTTTAAAAAATGGCTCTTTTTTTGGTGATATTACTCCTTTGGGAAGAGTCATATATCTTGAATGAAATAAAAATAGTGTTTGTGATGCAATATCACTATAGTTTCTTGGTTTTCGTTGACATTGAAAATCAAAAATATATACAGAGAACTCCTCCATCTCAATTTTTATAATGTTTTTAATAACTTTTACATCCTCAAAAGAGGTTAAAAAGAATAGAGATGGATCAAAAAACTCTTTTTCTGTCTTCTCTTGAAAAACTCCATTTATTTTATTTAATAT
>JAFGXH010000036.1 GCA_016936735.1 bacterium | reverse complement strand
GTTCATTTATTTATTTTAATGAACAGTGTATTTTAATGCACTGCAAGATATAAAAATTAATATTCTTTTATTTAGATATTTGCTATAACACTAAAAACTTACTTACTTTAAAGATAGGATATTTTTATCCTTAATTGTATATATTTTATTGCAAAAATTATAAATATGTTTTTTCTCTTGTGAAACAACTATAGTTGTTAAAGAGTTCTCTTTATTTTTTTTAGATATAAATTCAAAAATATCTAATGATGTTATTGGGTCTAATCCAGCCGATGGATGATCTAATAAGAGTATTTTAGGATTTGTTATATAGGCTCTTACAAGAGCAACTCTTTTTCTCATCCCTCCTGAGAGCTGACTTGGATATAGATTCTCAGAGTTTTTTAATCCAACCTCACTTAATAAATCTATTGCTAAATTATAAAACTCCTTTTTTTTATCTTTATCTTTTATAAAGAATCTTGATAATTTGCTTTCAATAGGAAACAGAATATTTTGAATCACTGTAAATTTTTCAAAAAGTCCCCCTTTTTGAAATAAAAAGCCTATATTTAACCTTATATCAAAAAGATTTTTTTCATCAAAAGTTTTGATATTATTACCAAGAATAGAGATATCTCCTTTTTGAGGTTTTAAAAGAGTTCCCAATATTTGAAGAAGAGTTGAATAACCACTACCAGACTCTCCAGTTAATGCAATAAAATCACCCTTTATTAAATTTAATGAAAGATTCTCTATTATTAAATTTTCACTATTAGGATAACTAAAGGAGATTTTATCAAGTTCAATTGCTGAATTAGTAAAAGTCACAATCTGTATTCCTCAAATTTCTTATAATCTATTATATAAAAAAGAGTTTTTCATCACTTTTTTAAATTATGTAACTTTAATCAATATCTAAAATTATCAATTTCAAAGGAGTCAACCTCTAAATTTGGTGCATCTGGACGATGTTGTGTTTTTACAAGAAAACAGTCTGATTCAGGAAAATGATGTTTTAAAAGATTGATATTATTTGGTTCATTTTCAAATATTGCAACAACTTTACCAAGTCTTTTAATATAATTAACAGTATTAACTTTGAAAAACTCATCTGATTCATTAAAATCCTGTTTTTGAATAATCATTGTCCCAATTATTCCAACAGGAAATCCAAACTGTCTTAAGCTCTCTGTTGTTCCAACAAGCATTCTCTCAATATCTCTTCCTGTAAGATAGATTATTGTTGCACCAGCAGCATGGATTCTATCAACATATCTTTTTGCTCCAGATAGTGGAACATCAAGAAGCTGAGAGTTATCTGCAAAAAATCGTTTTTCCCACTCTTTTCTAATAAACTCTATCTCTAACTCACCTGTAATATCAAAATTAGCTAATGTCTCACTTAAATCATATCTAAAAAGAGATAAGTCATTAAATCTATCCACAATATTTTTTAATGCAGGTACTTTTTTCTCAAATTTTTCTGCAATCTCTCGTAATATAAAGGCTGTTCTTGTTCTATTATCAAAAACAGTTCCATCTAAATCAAAAATAACACTACTTGATATATTATTTTTAGTATACTCTTTAACTCTCTCAACAACATTTGCTAATGGATGAATCTCACTCATAATATCTCCACAAAAAAATAGATCAGCCTATTTTAAAATATTAAAGAGAATTTTTCAATAGTAATTAAATTAAGCTATTTAATATTATTAGATTTTAATTAGAACCAGAACTCTATAGTTGTAAATATTGATAGTGATTGATTAAAATCTCCAATCCAATCTGTTTTAGCATATAAAGAGAGTGAAAAATATTTTTCCAAATAGGATAAACCAAAAGCAAAATTATAGTAATCATCATTTGAATTGAACTCATTTTGATCCCAAATAAAACCTCTAAAAAACATTGAGAATCTGTCATAATTAAGAGAAGTTGAAAGAATATGCCCCTTTTTATCTCCTGTAGATTTATCACTTTTATATATAAAACGGTAGTAGATTTTAAAATATTTGCTTAAAAATCCAGTATAGAAAACTGCTTTATAGCTATTCTCAGAGCTGTCAATAGAGTAATCTCCAAAAAGACCAATAAAAAGATTTTTACCAAATTGAGCATCAAAAAAAAGAGTCTCCTCTCCCTCACTTAAGTTATTAAAATTTTTATATCCAACACCACTTAAAACACCAAAATTTGTCTCAAAATATTGAAATTTTAGTGTTGTCAAAACTCCAACATCAGAGATATTAGATATTCCAGTTCCAACTTCACCATCTTTTACAAAAAAACGATATCTCCAGATAGAGTCGCTTTTTGAGCTTAATATATTTGGAATAACTCCTAATTTAAACTGAAATTTTGATATATTTTCCAAATAGTAAAGATGTTTTATATAAAAACTATTAGACTCTTCAGTAAAGGTAGCCTCTATTGTATATAAAATCTCACTACTTGAACCTATTTTAAATAGTTTTTCAAACTCAACCCCACCAATAACAAAACCACTATCTCCTCTCTCTCCATCACTATTTAATATGCTAAATTGGTATGAGAATGCAGAGTGAATAGATGGAAAAATTTTTTCTAGTGATAGAGTTGATTTTTTTGTTGTTTCATCTGTTTTTTCAATTTTTTTGATGGTGGTTGATATTTTTCTTGTTGATACTGATTGAGGTAAATAGATATTTAATAACTCTAAAGTTGCCTCAAACCATCCAGCCTCTGTTTTATCAATAACAGATCTTTTTACTCCATTATAGTAAATATAGTTATCATCATACTGAATTAAAATTCTCTCTGAATCAACTTTTGAATCAACTAAAATATAGTTTTTTGATGCCAATATCTCATCTAAAGCAAATTGAATTCCCTTTTCCTGAAAAGAGGCCAAACAGAGAGATGAAAATAGTATAAATGAAAGAATAACAAATCTCATAAATAGTTTTTCGGTATATATTTAAATTACTTTAAGTTAAAATATTAATATATTTGTGAATTTATATAAACAATTATTTGCAAAAATATATATTTTTTGATTATTTAGAAAAATCTATTATTTAAAAAATTGAGGATTTCTCTCTTTATAGTTTTCGAAATTCTCTATTTTTCTTTGATTTAAAGGTGAGTACATTTTAGTTCTAAGTTTTAAAATCTCCTGTGGTGTTGGAGCTCTATAACCTGATGCAGATAGTTTTTGAGCTGTTAATTTATTAAGTTTTAACATAGGATCTCCCTGAATCATTATTCCACCAAACCAACTATCATCAAGAACTCCATCAGCATTATACCATCTTTTATAAGCCTCTCCCCAATTTTTTCCCTCTGCAAGAGCTCCATGAAATCTATCTGGATTATATATTCCACCAGTTTTTGTTGAACCAATTGTTGCAAGACCATTTGATGTATGAATATATGTTTTTGCAAGATTATCTTGAGTAAATCTTGATGCAGAACAGTCAAAAAGATTATAAAAAGAGCCTTTTAAATCCATCGAAGCAATCTCTTGTCTTGTAAGATAGTCTCCACCAAAATTCTCTCCAAAATATAGCATATCTGGGTCAGAATGAATCCATTGATAAACAAACTCTGCTCCAGCATTTCTCATAAACTCAACATAGTTCACTTTTGTTGTCTCTTCAAGTTTTTCATAAGTTGTTATATCATTATATATAGAGTCTAAACTCCAGTTATATGATGCCATATAGTCATGCCAATCATCATCTTTAAAAATAAAAGCAGAAGACTCCATAAGGCTTCCCTCAAGGCGATATCTGTTTATTTTCTGAAAATATGATTTAATCTCCTCAACAGTTCCTGTTAATCTTGATGTAAATATCTCTATTTGGATATGGCTGTGTGCATCGAACTTCTGATTATTATCATTATCAAACCACTCACCATTTATATCCATAAAATAGATATCCATTGGCCACTCCTCATAAACCATACCATAGGGTTCACCCCAATCACACTCCATCTCAAAAAAAACAGTTGGTAAATTACCAATCAAAAAGGCTCCTTTGATATTTCCAGACTCATACTCTGTTTTTATAAGAGTTTTAAGAGTTTCGGCATCTCCATTTGTCCAATATATCCATTTCACTTTTGTATTCTCTTTAAAAAGAAGGTTTGTGTAGATATCAAAATCAATTTGAGTTTTAATATTTTCAGGAATAACAACTAACAAATCGTAATCTCCCTCAAATTTTTGATCATTTGAGTCATAGTTTAGTTTTTGAGAATCGGTTGAGTATGAGTCACAACCAGTGAAGTTACCATCGCCATCTTTGTCAAGACAGGTTAAACAGCTTTTGTGATTACTTTTTGCAAACTGATTATTTGGAGTATCATCACAATCTTCACCTAAACAGGAGATTCCCACTCCATATCCATCACCATCAAAATCTAAACAGTCATCTTTACAATCAAAAACATTATCTCCATCAACATCAACACACTCTGTATTGCATCTGTTTGATGAGTCATCGCAATCTACTCCAAGACAAAGAGATCCCTCCCCATAATTATCACCATCAGAATCGATACAGCCAGATATACATTTACCACTTTCGCAAATCTCCATCTCAGCACAATCCTCTTTCTTTGAACACTCAACACTCTCTTTACTATCCTCTCCACAAGATAAAAGTAGAAGGATAACTGAAAAAATTGATAAAAATAGTCTCATAAAACCCCCAAAATAATACTTATTCTAATGGAAAATAGAAAAAATACAACTCTAATTTAACAAAAAGATTCTAAATAGTTTGTTTTTTAGTTTTTCTCTATTTTTTTTAGTGTAGATTTTTCTTGAAAATCTAAAAACTTAAATTCATACCTAATAGAGTCCTAAATATACTATTAAAATAAAAATTTTTTGCCTTTGCTAACTTAAAACTAAACTATTCATACAAAAAATATCTATTTTGAAATATTATCTCTGTTTTTTTGTCTATTTTTATGTTAGAGATATGATTACCTTATATTTTTAGGGAGTTTTATTTTCTGTTTTGGAGGATTTATGTTAAAAAAAACAGTTTTTGCTATTCTATTTTCAATATTTCTTTTTGGTTGTGACTCAAGTAGCAACACAACAGATAAAACATGTTCACCTGAATGCTCTGAATGGGAGATTTGTAGTGATGGAGGTTGCCAAACAGCAGATGGAAGATGTGTTCAAAATAGTGATTGCTCTGAAGATAAACCAGTTTGTAATTTAGAAACACATATTTGTGAATCAGAAATAGTTCAAAACTGTGATGAAAATAGCACTAAATGTGAAAATAGTAATCTTTTCACCTGTACTAATAATCAATGGGTTGAAACAGATTGTGTTGGTAGTGGAAAAATTTGTCAAACAGAAAATAGTGTATCAAGTTGTGTTGAAGAGCAAAGCGGAGAGTTAACAATTCCTCAAGTAAAAGCATTAACTGAGAGTAAAACAGTTACAACCTCTGGAGTTGTAACTCATGTTATATATTATGAATCAAAAGTTGTTGGTTTATATATTCAATCAACTCAAGACTCTAATGGTGCAATATTTGTTATGATTCAAAATGGTGTAAATCTTAATGTTGCGAATGGAAATGAGGTTAAAGTTACAGGTTTAGCTTGGTCAAGATTTGGAGTTATAAGAATTGGTGATCAAACAAATATTCCTACAGTTCAGGTTACATCAACAACAACTACAACACCAGAGGCAAAAGATATCACATCTGAAACTTTTACAGTTGGAGAGGTTGATATGCTTTTAAATGCAACTGATGCCCCTTTCACTGTTACAGAGCTTGGAGAATCCTCTCCATATTTCACAAAACTTCAGGGAGCTAGTGGTGCTGAATTTATTATAAGTAGTAAACTATATCGTTTTAATGAGAATGGTTTAACTGTTGGTTCAGTTATAAGTGAATTAAAAGGTGTTGGAGCATCATATCAAGATGAAACAGATCTATCTTTTACATTTATGATTCAACCAAGAGATGCAAATGATATTATATTTTCAAATAGTGGAACAGAGGGAAAAATCTGTAGAGATGCTCAACCATATTGTAATAGTGGATTAGTTTGTTTAGAGGGAGTTTGTGTTGTTAAAACTCCTTGTAATAGTAGCTGTACAACAGATCAATATTGTGATGTTCAAAGTGATACCTGTATTGATTTAGAGAAATCAACTGTTGCAGAGGTTAGAGCAGTAACAGAACCAACATATGTTTGGACTGAGGGTGTTATTAGTAAAATTGATAGAAAAAATCAGACAACAGCAAATATCTACTTTCAAGATGGAACAGAGGCAAACTCTGGGCTTCAGATATATTTTAAAAATGCACCAGTTCCAGCACTATCAATTGGTCAAAGAATTAAAGTTACAGGTTTAGCACATGATTATCAAGGGATTATTGAGATTGGAAGTGCTGATGAACAACCAACTATAACAGTTTTAGAGAGTGATATAGAGCTTGCCTATAAACAGATAGCAGCAACAGAACTAAATTCAGATAATATATATATTCTTTCTGAATTACAGAATGGACCATTCACAGTTACAAGAATTGATGGTTACTACTCAACATTAAAAGACTCTCTTAATAACTCATTTCTTGTTAATACAGATTGGATTGGTTACTATTTAACTGTTGGTGATGTTTTTAGTGAAATAAAGGGTGTTATATCATACAGATATAGTGGAGGGGTTATTTTTACTATAAATCCACGAAATCTTGATGAGATTATTTTTGCTGAATAGTTATAACTCCTATTTTTTTTATATCTTTTATATAAGCTTAAAAGTTTTTATCTGATGTTAATGTTTTTTGGAGGGGAGATTAATGAAAATTATCTTTATTTTACTGTTTCTTATCACACAGAGTGTTTTTGCTGTTATTGTTGAGGGTGAAAAAGGGGAACTTCCTATTGCAATTACCCCTTTTCAAAGTAAAACAGGAGTAGATGTTGATAAATTTGGTGAAAAATTTATGGAAACATTTCTTTTTGACCTAAAATTAAGCTCATTCTTTCAACTTTTAGATCCTAAATCATTTATTGAACCAAATGATGGTGAAAGTGAGACAACAATTAAATTTCAAAATTGGAAAATGATTGGAGCAGAGTATCTTGTTAAAGGAAATTTTGAAATTACAGATGGAAAAGTAAAGCTTACATTAAGAGTTTTCTCTGTTGTTGAGGAGAAGGCTGTTTTTGCAAAAGAGTATAAAGGGGAGGTGACATCAATAGAACCATTTGCTCACTTTATTGCTGATGATTTTTATAAATTTTTTACAGGTCAGAGATCTGTTTTTCAAACAAAAATAGCATTTATAAAAAAAGTAAAGGGTAAAAAACAGCTTTTTATCATGAATTTAGATGGAACAGAGAAAAGAGCTATCACATCTAATGGTTCTATTAATATGTTGCCATCTTGGGTTGGAACAACAGCAATTGTTTATACATCATATAAAGATGGAGCTCCAAATCTTTATCTTCAAAATATCTATAGTGGTCAAACTAAAAAACTATCATCAAGAGATGGGATAAATAGTGGTGGAGTTGCATCACCAGATAAAAAAACAGTTGCTCTTACTCTTACAAAAGATGGAAACTCAGAGATATATCTTATTGCTGTTGAGGATGGTAAAATTATAAAAAGATTAACTAATGATCAGGCAATTGATACATCTCCAAGTTGGTCACCTGATGGTTCAAAATTAGCTTTTGTATCAAGCAGAAATTTTGATCCACATATTTTTATAATGAACAAAGATGGTTCTGATATAAAAAGGGTAACATTTCAGGGAAACTATAATCAAACACCAAAATGGTCTCCAAAAGGTGATAGAGTTCTTTTCACTGCACGTGATGAAAGAAATAAATTTGATATATTCTATATCGATTTAAACCAAGAGAATAAAATTGTTCGTTTAACTCAAGATGATGGAAATAATGAGGAGCCTAGTTGGTCTCCTGATGGTGAGTATATTGTTTTTACATCAACAAGAACAGGTTCTTCTCAAATATATATAATGGATAAAGATGGGAATAATCAGATTAGAATTACAAATGATAAAGATAACTACTATACTCCAAGATGGTCTCCTTTTGAGTAAAACTGACTTCTTAAAGAGATTTTTGTATAATTAAAAAAAAGTGATAAAAAAAACTGTTTTTTATATTTTTTTTTAAAGAACCCCCACCCTAAATCCCTCCCCAATACTTGGAGAGGGACTTAAAAAAGAAATAGATTTATGATTTTTTTTGTTTTCATAATTTAGAGGAGACTATGATAAAAAAAATTACAAAAATAGCTCTATTATTAATAGTATTACTGTTTGTTTATGGTTGTCCATCAACAGCAATAAAGGAGTTTACAGCAACTAAACAGAATCTCTCTGATATTCAAAAAGATGAGAAGTATAGTTGTAAAAAAGAGGATATTATTGTTGCAGAAAAACTCTATCAAGAGGCAGAGGAGCTTTTAAAAGAGGGTAAAGAGAGTGAAGCAAAAGAGTCTGCAGAGGCTGCTGATGTGTTGATTCAAAAAATAAAAGATGAGGGTTGCCCTATTGAAGAGAAAAAAGATGGAGAAACTATTGAAACAGTCACTTTTGAAGATAAAGAGATTAAAACAGAGGTGATTGGAGACTCTGTTCTTGTTGATGAGGATAAAGATTATAATGCAGAGGCTATATATTTCCCTTTTAACTCATACAAAATAACAGATGAGGCAAAAGAGACTCTGTTAAAACATCTTGACTACTTCTCTCAACATGAGAATATAAAAATAGTTTTTGAGGGACACACAGACAACAGAGGTTCAGAGGAGTATAATTTGAGTTTAGGCTCAAAACGTGGCTCTGTTGTTTTACAATTTTTTATAGATCAGGGAGTATCAAAAGATAGAATGGAGGTTGTCTCTTATGGCGAAGAGATGCCAATAGATACATCTGAAACAGAGGAGGGATACTCTAAAAACAGAAGAGTATCATTCAAACTAATCAAAATCACATCTAAATAATAGATTTGTTGCTTCTCCAATATCCCTCTCCCCCATTTACTACGTAAATTACCCCCTCTTACTCGCACCCTAAAAATGCAAAGCATTTTTAAGGAACCCGCTTTTACGTGGCGATGGGGTAGAGATAAAAATTATAAATATTATTTTTACACTACTCAAAAGAAAAAGATTTTATAGCTAAAAATATAGCTTTGTTGCTTCGACTTTTTAATTCTCCAATCTCCCTCTCCCTAAATCCCTCTCC
>JAFGXH010000035.1 GCA_016936735.1 bacterium | reverse complement strand
TCTTTTTTCTTATATTTTGGAATGCTTGGCATTCCATTATATTTACTTTTGTTTTTCTTCCAATCGTTAATTGATTTGAAAAAACTACGCCAGTTATCATCAAGATTCTTTAATATTTGTTGAGATACTTTTGCTGGTAAATCTTTATAAGGATTTTTATTGTGTATAACTTTAGTGGGTTAAAATAGACTACTCGCATAAGAAAATTTTTATAATATAAACAGAGATTTAAATTGGTATTAAGCCTAAATTTAAGTTTTTTAGATTAGTAGAAACTGGAAAGAATAAGATTTTTGTTCTTAACCCAAAATAAAAATAATACAAAATTCTTGAATTATTCAATATATTAGTTTTTTATAACATAAAGGAATTTATTGGTATATATATGATGAGGATAACTAACTATTACTGTTAAAAATAGACTATTCTTTTGTGGTATAATTTTTTTAACTGTTCCAATATATATTCCTTCTGGAAATATCTCATCAAAACCATTTGTAACTATTTTATTCCCAACCTCTATATTCTGACTATCCTCAAGATATTTTAACTTTAATATCATCTCATCTTGAGAGTTGTTTCCTGATATAAATGCAAATATTTTATCCTCTCCAACCCAAACAGGTATTGAGCTTTTTGAACTTGTTATTGGTAAGATTGTTATAACATCATCAGATACATTTGATATTATACCAACAACCCCATCTGTTGTTATAACACCTTGATCTGCCTTTAGTTTCTCATTTGTTATATTTTTTGCAATTATTATATTTTTATGCTGTGTTGACTCATTCTGAATCTGTTTAATTGGAACAAGAGTTAATGAAAGATAATTTTTTTTAATACTAAAACTCTCTTTTAAACTCTCTAACTCTGTATAAATATATTGAGAAAACTCATGATTTATTTTGTATGCCATTAACTCCATCTGTAGCTGTTCATTATCCCGTTTCATTCTACTAACTTCAGAGTAGCTTTTAAAAAACATTGAAGTAGATGTTAATATTGATGAAACAACATCCTGACTATTTGTTGTTACTATATAAAGTGGCATATAAAGTGGATTTTTTTTTATTGAGACATGAAAAAGAAGTAGTGAGAGTAGTATAATAGTTATCCATAAATCTATTGATTTTGCAATTTTTAACATTTCATCAAGTTATAACATTTTTAAAAAAGTGTATATCATCTAACATTTTACCAGCCCCCATAACAACACTTAAAAGTGGATTATCTGCAACAGATACAGGAACTTCAGTTTTGTTACGAATAACCTTATCTAATCCATTTAATAATGCTCCACCACCAGTAATAACAATACCTCTCTCCATTATATCTCCAGCCAATGCTGGAGGAGTCTTATCAAGAACCTTCATAATTGCATTAACAATCTCTTGAACAGTCCCCTCTAATGCCTCTTTAATCTCATCTGAGTTTATTGTTACTGTTTGTGGAATATGCCTAATAATATGTTGTCCCCTAATTTGAGTCTCTTTTATTATATCTGTTTTTACAGCCGTTCCAAGCTCAATTTTTATCTGCTCAGCACTATTTTCACCAATCTCAATATTTTTGGTTTTTCTAATATAATCAACAATACTTTCATTCATCTTATCTCCACCAACACTTGCAGAGAAACTATAAACAATATTTGAGAGTGAAATTAGACCAACCTCTGTTGTTCCACCACCAATATCAACAATAAGGTTTCCACCAGCATCATTAATTGGCAAACCTGCACCAATAGCAGCAGCAAGTGGTTCATCAACAAGTTGAACATCTCTTGCACCAGCAGTTCTTCCTGCACGCTTAACAATATCTCTATCGGCTTTTGTTATTTGAGAGGGAACTGAAATTATAACTCGTGGATGAATCAACATACTTCTATTGTGAGCTTTTCGTATAAAATATTTTAACATCTCCTCAGCCATATCAACATCAGAGATTTTTCCATCTTTTAATGGGCGAATTGCCTGAATATTATGAGGAACTCTTCCAAGCATTTTTTTTGCATCACTACCAACAGCTTTAAGCCGAGTGCTTCCTGTTTCAACAGCAATTACACTTGGCTCATTTATAACAATCCCTTTTCCTTTTACATATACAACTGTATTTGCAGTTCCAAGATCTATTGCTAAATCACTTGAGAACATTCCCATTATATTTTTTAAAAAGCCCACTTTATCCCCTTTTTTTTTACAGAGTTCCCAACTCTCTACCGTCTATTTAAACGGTTGTAAATGAAGTTTTTTATATCAAATTTTTTGATATAATACAACAGCTTTTTTAAGTCTACAATTTTTTTAAGAATATATTCCAGTTTTATTGATTTTTCTATTAAAAGATTTTATAATTAAATGTTAATAGAGGTTGTTATGGATTCAAAAAAAATAGAGGTTTTTATAGATAATCTTAAAAAAAATGTTTCAAAAATTGATATTAAGTCTGAATTAGAGAAAGTTCCAGAAAATCACATACAACATAAACAGAGTAAAGATGATTTAGCCTTCATTAAATATATTGAAAGTTTAGACTCTTTTTCTACAATACCAACTCCTCTTTTTTCAGAGACAGCCATTAAAATAATACAACTTTCAAATGGTAGTGACTATAGTATATCTGAGATATCAAATTTGATAAAAAGTGATCCTTTTCTTGTCTTAAATATTTTAAAGCTGGCAAACTCAGTTACTTATAGAGGAGCATATCCAATTGTTGATATAAATCAGGCAATTAGTAGGATTGGTATGGAGGAGTTAATAATGATGATTATGACTCTATATTTTAAAAACAGTTTTCTAAACACCCCATTCTCCAGTGAATATGCACAATTTTTATGGAAACACTCAACTCTTACAGCTCTAATTTCATCTCAATTGGCACCATATCTTAATTACAAAAACAACAACCTTTACACATTAGGGTTACTTCATAAAATAGGTGCTCTTACAACTTTATATTTAGTTGATTCATTTAAAAAAAGAGAACAAATTGATTATACACCTAAGAGTAGATTTATTGTTTTAGTAGC
Source organism: bacterium (assembly GCA_016936735.1). Lineage (GTDB taxonomy): Bacteria > UBP6 > JAFGXH01 > JAFGXH01 > JAFGXH01 > JAFGXH01. The sequence continues at coordinate 18,875 of JAFGXH010000035.1, read as the reverse complement.
AGAGAATTATAACAAAAAATTAACAGAAATAATATTAAAACCTTGGGAATTTCCAGTTGAACAGGTAGAGTCTATATTGAATTGTGAAAATAGTTTTTTTGAAAATAGTTCTCTTGATTACAAATTACTTAATTTTGCAACAATAGTATCAAAACTCATATTCAATGACTCTTGGTCTGGATTAAATGAGGAGTTGAAAATTTATGGATATCAATATTTATGGAACTCTTTAAACATAACATTAGAGTTTGAAACAGTATATATGATGATTCAAGAGAGTTTTAAAAGTTATTTTCTTATTCAAAAACTCATTAATGAGATAAAATAGAGTTTATTTTTAGTATCAATAAAGATTAAAATTTTATGTTATAGGAAATTTAATATGTTTTTTACAAATGAGGAGTTTAAACAAATCAAAGAGATTTTAAATGATTGTAATCATAGAGTATGGTATGAACATTTACCTCTTTTTTCTCATGAATCTCAATTCATTTATCAATCTCTCCAAAAATGGCTTCCAATTGATGTGATCTCAATTGATGATTTAGAGAGAATTATTGAAAATTGGATAAAAAAATGGGGACAAAATCGAAGAAAACTTTTTGCATTTACCTGTAGTTCTGTTAAATATGTTCTTGATTGTGAAGATTTTTTTGCAACCGATCTAGAGATGCTTTATCCACAAGTCAGAATAATGTATATGTTAATGGATAGTTATAAACTCGAGGTATTTGAGGAGCCAAAATATATTTCTCTAAAAAAAGAGATAGAGAACTCTTTGGAAAAAGAGATTTTAGAGAAGGGAAATCCAAGTACAATCACAGCATTAAATGTTATTTTAAATGCCTCTTCAGAGAATTTTTCAGAGGGAGCATATCACACATTTAAAGAGATTATAAATGCTTGGTGTGAATATTTTGTTTTAAGTTATACTCAAGCAGATGATTTTGGTAAAGAGTTATTAATTGATGTTATGAGAATTGATTTTATTGAAAAAATTTTTAAATTCATTGAATAATAATAAGTTTTCCTAAATATAATCAGATAAAATATATAATATTTACTTATATGAAAAACAAAAATTTGCAATTAGTACAAATTTTTGTTACAATATATTGTATTTTAGGGAGATTGCTATGATACGTGTTAGTACGATTTTACTATCAATATTTATCCTTCTATCTATTGGATGTGAAGATCCAAAAACAGAGGAAAAAACAGGTATTCAATTTGAGGTTGATGGACAAACAACAGAGATGCTATATTTCTCTTCTACAATTATTGGGGAGAGTAAAGATAGAGTTCTCACAATAAAAAATACTGGAACTGCAAAATTAAAAGTAGAATCCATTGTTTTTGGTGATGGTTCCGATTTAGAGGAGTTTGATTTTAGTTCAATTGAAAGTCAACTTCCTCTATCTATTCCTGTTGGAGGAAGTGATGAGTTTGCATTAACTTTTGCACCAAATAAAGTTGGTTCTCATTTCGCAAAAATTATTATGACTGGTAATTTTGGAAAAAAGGAGCTTAAACTTGTAGGATTTGATAATTATCCAGAAGTATCAAGTTCACCTCAAATTGTTGTATTTGAGAGTGCAACAGGAACTCAATATAGAGATTTTAAAATAGAGAATATTGGAAATGCTGTTTTAACTCTTATGGAAACAGAAAGAAATCCAAATCCAGTTTTTCTTGGAAGTGGTACAGATACAAATGTATTTAAAATTGTAGAGTCTACAATTCCAGCACCAAATACACAAATATGTCCTAAAGAGGCAAAAGATGAGACTTGTGGTGGAATTCCTAAGTTTATAACAGTTACTGTTGAATATACACCTGTGAATACAAATGGAGATCAAGGAAGTGCAGTTATAACAAGTGATTCTAACTCAAATCCAAACTATTTTGTACAAATTAATGGAAATATGAGAGCATGTTCTCTTGTAATTGCTCCATTAAGTAATGATACATTAGATTTTGGAACCAGATTTATTGGAAGTGAAAATGGTTTTCCAAAAGCTGTCTCAATTACAAATAAAGGTTCTGAAAACTGTCTTGTTCAAGATATTAAACTTTCAGAATCTACAGATGGGGCTGTTTATTGGCTAAAAGGTGTTGATTCAGATGAGTTACCAACTCTTCCTGCAACACTAGAAAGGTTTCAATCTTTATCTTTTTTAGTATATTTCAAACCAACTGCAGTTCAGGCATATGGTGGAACTCTTATTATTGAAGGAGATGATCCAATGTGGGTATCAAATCAATCAAAAAAAGAGATTTCACTTGTTGGAACTGGTGTTGAATATACAACCCCAATAGCTGTATGTGGTCAAACATATTATGAGGTTGAACCAGCAATTGATAATCCAAACAATCCAGTTAGTGTTATTCAGGTTGATGGTTCTGAATCATATGATCCTGGAGGTTCAAGATTAACATACAAATGGGAAAAAATATCTGCTCCTCAGGGAAGTGCAGCACAACCAATATCCCCATCTTCAGCAATAACAAAATATTTTGTTGATTTAGCTGGAGAACACACATTAAAATTAACTGTAACAAATGAGTATGGACTTCAAGATTCATGTGAAGTTACAGCTATGGGAATTACAGGAAATGCTCTTCATGTTGAGCTATTTTGGAGTGTTGCAGGTGATGTTGATTTACATTTTAAAAAACCTGGTGTAGGGGAAGATGGTTGGGGAACAACATCTGATTGCTATTGGTCAAATTGTGTTGGTGGTTTAAATTGGTTTGGAAATGGAAGTGCTGCTAACCCACAACTTGATAGAGATGATATTCCTGGGACTGGTCCAGAGAATATGAATATATCTCAACCATTTGGACAAAATGGTCAAACATATACTGTTGGAGTTAAAAATTTTTCAAACTCTAGAACACCAACAGCAACAGTTAGAATATATTGTAATGGTGGACTTCAGTTTGAAGATAGTCGCTCTTTACCACGAACAAAAGATTTTTGGCATGTTGCCTCTATTGAATGGACAACACAAAATAAATGTAATATTACTCCCATTGGAACTGTTGCAAATAATAGCGGTTCTTGGTAAAAATAGCATATCAGTTGACTTTTTATTTATAATAATATAAAATCTATTTATAAATCTAAGAAAGAGATTTTATTCACTCTCTTTCAATGATATTTTTATAAATCTTATCCAAAAGAGAGTCTAATGGAGCAGAGAATAGGGACTATAACCATTTTAATTATGGAAAAAGAGTCTGCAAAAATAGTGAATTCACTACTTTCTGATTATAGTGATATTATTCTCGCAAGACAAGGACTTCCAATTCCTACAAAAAATATATTCATTATATCTCTAATAATTGAGGCTACAACAGAACAGATTAATGCTCTTACAGGTAAGATTGGTCGATTGAAAAATGTTGAAGTAAAATCGGTATTAACTAAATTTAGAGGTAGTAATGGATAAAAACGAGAGAGGCAAAAATTTTATTGATAGAGACAAACTCTATTCTTTAATTGAGGGAGATATACCAACAGAGTCTCAAGTTGATGAGATTCTTAATAAAGCTCTAAAATTAAATGGGTTAAATCTTGAAGAGGTTGCAACACTATTACGTGTTGTTGATGAGGATATAATAAAAAAAATTATGAATACAGCTCATACTGTTAAAGATGAGATTTATGGAAAAAGATTGGTTCTTTTTGCTCCAATATATACAGGAAATGCCTGTATTAATAACTGTACTTACTGCTCATTTAGAAGAGATAACAAACTTATCAAAAGAAAAGTTTTAACAATGAATGAGATTGCTGAAGAGACATCATCTCTTTTAAAAGAGGGACACAAAAGAGCTCTTTTGATTTGTGGAGAGAGTAAACTAAATAATATTGACTATTTGGTTGAGGCAATTAGAACAACATATGCTGTTAGAGAAAATAGTGGTAGGGACTATATTCGTCGAATTAATGTTGAGGTTGCTCCAATGGAGGTTGATGAGTTTATAAAACTTAAAGCTGAAAAAATAGGAACATATGTCTGTTTTCAAGAGACTTATGACTCTGAATTATATCCAAAATTCCATCCAGATAATACCAAAAAAGCAGATTATGAATATCGATTAACTGTTATGGATAGAGCTATGGAGGCTGGAATTGATGATATTGGTATTGGAGCTCTTTTAGGTTTAGCTGATTATCGATTTGAGGTTTTGGCAATGATGGAGCATGCTGCACATCTTGAAAGAGCTTTTGGTTGTGGACCACATACAATTAGTGTTCCAAGAATTGAGTATGCTGTTGGAGCACCTCATTCAGAAAATATACCAGCAAAAGTTAGTGATATGGATTTTAAAAAACTTGTAGCTGTTATTAGAATTGCTCTTCCATATACAGGCATTATTCTTAGCACAAGAGAGAGTGATGTTATGAGAAATGAGTTAATAAAATATGGGGTAAGCCAGATTTCAGCTGGATCAAAAACAAACCCAGGCTCATATTCACATAAAGACGAGGATGCTGGAAGCCAATTTACACTTGGAGATCATAGAACTTTAGATGAAACAATACACTCTCTTGCAGAGGCTGGATATATTCCATCATTTTGCACTGGTTGTTATAGAAAAGGGCGTGTTGGTCATGATTTTATGGATTTGGCAAAACCAGGATTAATAAAACACTACTGTATGCCAAATGCTTTGTTTACTTTTGATGAGTATTTAGAGGATTTCGCATCTGAAAAAACAAAAAATAAAGGGAAAGAGCTTCTAAAAAAACTTGTTGATGATATAAAGGAGGAGAAACTTAAAGCAAAGGTTTCAAAACAGATTCTTCATATTGAAAATGGAAAAAGAGATCTCTATTTCTAAAAATATTAGTAAACAGAATTTAATTGAATCTCATCTACTTTAAATAAAAAATTCCCTCATCTCCAAGAATCATTTTTACAGCCTCAAAAAGAGCCTCATCAGATTTATAATTAGAGTTTTGAGAGACTCTTTTAGAGACAAAACGACCAATATTTAAACCATCTCTAACAGAGTATTTCTCTCCACTTTTATGTGCTCTTTGAAGAAATTTTGTTATCTCTTTTAAAATATCATCCTCTGCAAATGGAAGAAATGTTTTTAAAATCTGATACTCCTCCTCTGAGTCTGGAAAATCAATCAATATTTGTGGTTGTAGTCTTGAGTGAATATACTCAGGTATCTCAAATGTTGAAGCATCATCATTCATTGTTGTTACAAGCCTAAAATCTGGATGAGCTTTAACTTTTATTCCTGCAATAATAGACTCTATATAGCGGCGATGGTCTAAAAGTGGAGCTAAAGAGGCCCAACTTTTTTCACTCATCCTATTTCCCTCATCTAAAATACATACACCACCCTCTATCATTGCAGTTACTAATGAAGAGGCATGATATGTTATCTGATTCCCTGATGCAATAACTGGAACAATCAATAGATCCTCTGGACGTGTATCAACTGTTGCCTGAAATATATATATTTTTTTATCAATAAGTTTTGCTGCTGCTGCTGCAAGTGTTGTTTTTCCAACTCCTGGCTTACCAATTAATCTTGGATTCATTGGTATATCTGTTGAATCAACAACCATCCAAGCAGCTAAAAGTTGTTGAATATATCTTTTCTGACCAATCCATTCACTTGAGATCTCATCTGGATGAGAAAGTGTTAACTCAATACCATCTATTGTCACCTTTTTTTTCATAAATACCTCCTGTTTGAGAGAAAGTAACCATTTTATAACAGTTTGTCAAGAAATAGATTTTTTAAGTAGATTAAATATCCATACATTCATTATCAATACAAATCTGATTCTCACCACATTGTGTATGATATAGGCAAGAGACACATTTTAAACTCTCTATATCACAATAACTATTATCACAATCTGAATCACTATAACACTCAATCTCATTTGATCTAATACAGATTTGTGTTACAGAATCACATATCTCCCCTTCATAACAGTCAGAATGAAGTTGGCATAAATGCTCAACACAATGCCCTATATATCGATTACATATCTCTCCATCACCACAATCAGAATCTTCATAACACTCCTCTTTTAGGATACATCTCTCCATTCCTAAATGGCAAAACATATTATCAGGACAATTGCTATCTCCAGAGCAGCTTAAAAGATTTTTACAATAACCATCTACACAACTTTGTCCAATAAAACAGCTATCATCACTATCACAAGATAGACCTTTTGGTAAACAGTTCTCTTTAAAACAGTATTCACCTAAAAGACAGTCACTATCAGAAAAACAGGAGTTTAATGGGATATAACACTTCTGATCTCCACTAATATTACATATCTCTCCCTCTGGACAGTATCTATCATCTAAACAAAACTCTGGTTGAAGCTCACAAAAATCATATATACAGAGCTCTCCACCTAAACAATCGGATGTATCATTACAAGATCTATCTCTAACAACAGAGAAGTATTTTTCGCTACTATCTGAGGGATAATATATATACTCATTAGAACTAAGTTCGCATCTTATAGAGTAAAAAGTGGTCTCCCCATAAGAGATAGGATCTAGCTCAACTTTAAATTTTGATCTAACAACATTTTCCATCTCTTTTTTTATTTTATCACTTTTATCTCCAAAATGATAAAAGATATGGCAACTTAAATCTGATTGCTCTGGATATACCTCAATCTCAATAAGGTGTGTTGCAAAAACAGAGTAATTTACCTGTTGTGGTGCAGTTACAAGATTTATATAGCCAGTATCACTGCTAGAACAACTTGATAAAAGATATATTAGTGATATTAAAAAATAAAATATAAACAGTTTTCTCATTTTTTATCCTATCCATTCATAAAACAGTTATTAATTCTATCTGTTTTTAAAAAAAATATCAATTATTATAAACATTTATTTCTAAGTACACTTTTCATCTCCATTTGGTGTTATTAAAAATGGTTGTTGGAGGTTATTTATGAATAAAATAGTTTTTTTAGTTTTTTTTATTTTCTCAACTTCAATATATTGTAACAAGGATATTAATATAAACTCATTTAATGAGATAAGTGTATTTGAAAGTAGTGATAATAGATTCTCAAAAAAATTTGATAATCTATTTCAACCATTAGAAGTGGAATCTGGAGATTATTTGGATCCTGATCTAGCAAAAATAGTTGTTATTTTATCTATTGTTACAACTATTGTGGTTACAAGTGGAACATATGTTATTGTAAAAAACAGTTATTAATGAATATTTTTCATAGAACTAGTTCAAATGTTTAAATTCTATCAAATAATTTGACCACTAAAAGTAAAAAATAGATATAAATTAATATAATTTTATAAAATTATGATTTTACACACTATTTATTGATCAATATTTACTTTATTTTTGACAATTTTTTGTGATTTATGTTACTATTTTTCTGTTATTTTTGGAGGGATTATGGCAGAAGATCGCGTTGGTGAACTTTTATTACGAAGCAATAAAATTACAATGGCACAATATCAGAAAGCTAAAGAGATGAGTAGTACATCTGGAGATTCAATTAGTTCTGCTCTTGTTAAAATGGGAAGTGTTAATGAGAATGATCTTATTAAATTCGTGGCTCAAAAATATGGAATGCAGGTATTTCCACTTGATAGTTTTGAGTTAGATGAGGATTTAAAAAAACTTCCAATTAGTGAAACATTTTGTAGAGAAAATGTGTTAATTCCCGTTTCAAGATCTGGACAAACACTTATTGTTGCAATGGCAGATCCCTCTAACTTAAGAGCAATTGACCAACTTCAATATATGACTAATGGATTAAAAATAAATCCTGTTGTTGCAAGTCCTCGTCAAATTCAAGAGACACTAGATAAATTTTTTGGTCAAAAAGAACAACTTAACTCTGTTTTAGGTGATTTAAACTTAGATGCAATTGAGTTTGACATCAAAGATGAGGAGGAGGAGTTTAATATTAAAGCAGCAGAGGATGCACCTGTTGTTAAACTTGTTAATCAAATTTTAACAGATGCTATTGTAAGAGGTGCATCAGATATACATATTGAACCTTATGAAAAATCTTATCGTGTTAGATATCGTATAGATGGTGTTTTACAAGAGATGTTAAGACCACCAGCAAAACTAAAAAATGCTATCACATCAAGAATAAAAATTATGTCAAATCTTGATATTGCAGAGAGAAGAGTTCCTCAAGATGGTCGTATTAAACTTAAATTACCAAATGGGAAAGATATGGACTATCGTGTATCTGTTCTACCAACTCTTTTTGGTGAAAAAATTGTTTGTCGTTTGCTTGATAAAGAGAATCTTCGATTAGATATGACTAAATTGGGTTTTGAAGAGTTTCAATTAAAACTTTTCAAAGAGGCTATTGAAAGACCATATGGGATGGTTCTTGTTACAGGACCAACAGGTTCTGGTAAAACAAATACACTATACTCTGCTCTTAGTAGTTTAAATAGAGTTGATATTAATATTAGTACAGCAGAGGATCCAGTGGAGTTTAACCTTGATGGAATTAATCAGGTTAACGTAAATGATGATGTTGGTTTAACATTTGCAGCAAGTTTACGCTCCTTTCTTCGTCAGGACCCTGATGTTATTCTTGTTGGGGAGATTCGTGACTTTGAAACAGGTGAAATTGGTGTAAAAGCTGCTTTAACAGGTCATATGGTTTTATCGACATTACATACAAATGATGCTCCTGCAACAGTTACACGTCTACTAAATATGGGTATTGAGCCATTTCTTGTAACTGCATCATTAAATTTAGTTGTTGCTCAACGTCTTGGAAGGCGTGTATGTGTAAACTGTAAAATAGAGGATACAGAAACATCTGTTGAAAGATTAATTGAGTTAGGAATGGATCCTCAAGTTGCAAAAACAGCAAAAGTTTATAAAGGAAAAGGGTGTCAAAAATGTAATGGTTCTGGATATAAGGGTCGTGTTGGTTTTTATGAAGTTCTTCCTGTTACAGATGAGATAAAAGAGGCTGTTCTAAATGGTGTATCATCAACAGAGTTGAAAAAAATTGCAATTGCAGAGATTGGCTTTAAAACTCTTCGTCAAGCAGCATTAACAAAGCTTCTTGAGGGGATTACAAGTGTTGCAGAGGTTTTAAGAAACACAGCTGCTGATTAATACTATTTTTGAGGAGACTTAATTGTCTCCTCTTTATTTAAAAATAAATATTTATTTTATAATTTTTCAGTGGAGAGAACCAAATGGAGCAAAAACCAGGAGAACAACGGGTAAATCTACAACAATTATTAAAAGTTATGGTTGAAAATGGTGCTTCAGACTTACATATAACTGTTAATTCACCACCACAATATAGAATTAATGGACATTTAGTACCTTTAAAAATAGCTCCTATGACACATATGGAGACACAAAGATTAGCCTACTCAATTCTTAATGATGCTCAAAAACATCGTTTTGAAGAGGAAAAAGAGTTAGATTTATCTTTTAGTATTAAAGGATTAAGTAGATTTCGTGCAAATCTTTTTATTCAAAGAGGCTCTATTGCTTGTGCAATAAGGGTAATTCCAGCAGAAATAAAAAGTTTTAGAGACTTAAATCTTCCACCAGTTCTTTCAGAATTGGCAGATCGTCCTCGTGGGTTGGTTCTTGTTACTGGACCAACTGGCTCTGGAAAGTCAACAACACTTGCAGCAATGATTGATAAAATCAATACAGAAACTCCAAAACATATATTAACAATTGAGGATCCAATTGAGTTTGTTCATAATCATAAAATGTCTCTTGTAAATCAAAGGGAGATTAATTCAGATACATTTAGTTATGAAAAAGCTTTGAAATATATTCTTCGTCAGGACCCAGATGTTGTTCTTATTGGAGAGATAAGAGATAGAGAGACAATTGAGGCTGCACTTGCAATTTCAGAAACAGGCCATTTATGCTTAGCAACACTTCATACGAATTCAGCAATTCAAACAATTACTCGTATTGTTGATATGTTTCCTGCAGATAGACATGAGCAGATTCGTTCTCAATTATCATTTGTTTTAGAGGGAATTGTAACACAACTATTGATACCTAAAAAAGATGGTAAAGGTAGAATTGCAGCAACAGAGATTTTACTTCCTAACACAGCAATTAGGCACCAAATAAGAGAGAATAAACTTCAACAGGTTTATAGTTCAATGCAGACAGGTCAAAAAGTGAGTGGTATGAATACATTAAATCAGGCACTTTTTAATTTATATAAAGAGGGAATTATATCTTTAGAGGAGTCTCTTAATAAAAGTTATGATGTTCTTGAATTAAAAACAATGTTAAAAACAAAACTTGGAATTGTTTTTCATGAACTTGAAAATAATTAATAGACTACTTTAAAATAGTAAGAACTCTATTTTATCACTTTAAAAAGAAAGATTAAAATGATTTTTAATAGAATAAATCAACATTTATCACTTCGTTTATTATATATCCAAACTTCTATTAGAATAGTTTTTGTTGCTATTATATTCTTTATAGATCTAAGTAATGATAATGAATCAATTGTTCCTTTTGAAATTAAATTAGTATTCATTTCAGGTATAATAGTTGCTTCAATTGCTTATATATCTCTTTTAAAAAAATTTAATAGGCAGAAAAATTATCTTTTCTATTTTCAAATATTTTTGGAGCTTTTTGTAACCACAGGTCTTCTCTTTATAATTCATAGTAACACACTTTTAATAATATTTCTTTATCTTTTAAGTATTACAAATTCAACAATTATATTACTAAGACTAGGAGCCTTTATATCTGCATTTTTAAGTACTATATTATCTATTATTGTTTATTACTTAAAAGGGCATTTTGTTTTTGATATTCCTGTCTTTAGTTTCTCTTTTTTTAAAGTAGCATTTCCATCAATAGTCTCTAATATATCTATATATTTCTCATTTGCTGTTATAATAACAATATTTGTTGAACAGCTTAGAAAACAGGAGGAGAATTTAAAAGAGAAAGAGAAAGAGTTAAATGAACAAAAGGAATTAAAACAGACAATTATTGATAGTATTGATAGTGGACTTATTGCATTAAATAGAGATGGTTATATTCGTTATATAAACTCTATTGGTGAAAAAATTCTTTTTAATACATCATTTGACAATTATAGATATAAACTATTAAATAGTTTAACAACAAAAATAGTTAATACTCAAAATGAGGATTTAAATAGTTCTATAAACAAAACAACAATAGAGAAAAATGAGATTAACATAGAAAAAAGTAATGAATCTGAATTAGATGTACATTTTCACTCAATTTTTCCAAAAAATATAGCTCTTAATAATAAAATAAGAGATGAATTTGTATATAATAATAAAACTATTGGATTTACAATTAACCCTCTTAATGACCCAAATAGTAAAAATGATGGTTTTATTATTATATTTCAAGATTTAACTGAAATCAAAAAAAATAAAGAGATTTTTGCAAGAAATCAGCGTCTTGCATATATTGGACAACTATCAGCATCAATTGCTCATGAAATTAGAAATCCTCTTGCAGCTATATCAGCCTCATTTCAAATGATTAAACGGTTTAATGATGAGAATGAAAAAATAGAACGATTATCTCAGATAGGGGAAAAAGAGTGTAATAGACTAAATAATTTAATAAAAGATTTTTTAGATTATGCAAGAAAAGATGATATTGAGTTTAAAAATATATCATTAATGAGTATATTAAAAGAGATTCAAGAGCTTTTTTTGCTTGAAAATAAAAATCTTAATATAGACACATCAATAGAGAATGTTGAGATTTATGGTGATAATCAGAAAATATATCAAATCCTGTTTAATATAATAAAAAATGGATTTGAGGCATCTTTTGACAACACTGTTAATATTATTTTATATCAAAATGATGATAATTTTACAAAAATTGGAATCAATAATGTTGGAGAGCCAATTAATGATGAGGTAAAAAAAGAGTTGTTTTTACCATTTTTTACAACAAAATCAAAAGGAACTGGTTTAGGGTTAGCAATTGCTTCAAAATTTATGGATTTACATTTTGGAGAGATAACTGTTGAATCTTCAAGTGAATTAGGAACAACTTTTTATCTTTTATTTAAAAAAGATAAAAATATTAAAAACATTTAGTGGTGTTATACAAATGGAAAAAAACAGAATACTCATAATAGATGATGAATTATCTATTTTAGAGACATTTTCTATATATTTTGAATCTATGGGAATCGATGTTGAGACATCATCAACTTTTGAAAATGCAATAAAAAAAATATCTACTCTCTATTTTGATGCAATTTTAACTGATTTAAAATTAGGAAATAAAACAGGATTAGATATTTTAAATTTTATAAAAGAGAGTGGAATATTAACACCTGTTATTCTTATAACAGCATTTGCATCAAAAGAGAACGCTATTGAGGCAACAAAACTTGGAATATATGACTATTTAACAAAACCAATAAATTTTGATGAGCTTCATGTTATTGTATCTAGAGCTATTGAGAAATCTTTTTTACAAAAAGAGATAAATAAACTAAAAGAGGATATATCTCCATCATTCATTATTGGTGAAAGCAAAGCTGTAAAAAATCTTTTAGATATTATAAAAAGGGTCTCTACATCAGATGTAAATGTTCTTATAACAGGTGAGAGTGGGACAGGAAAGGAGCTTGTTGCAAAGGCAATTCATCAATTTGGAAAGCGAAATAGATATCCTTTCATTCCTTTAAATTGTGGTGCAATTCCTGAAAATCTAATTGAAAGTGAACTATTTGGTTACACTAAAGGGGCTTTTACTGGTGCATCAATGAATAAAGATGGTATTTTTGCAGCTGCTAAAGGAGGAACTGTATTTCTTGATGAGATTGGAGAGCTACCTATTTATATGCAACCAAAACTTTTAAGAGTTATTCAAGAGCAAAAAGTTAGACGTATTGGAGAACAATTTGAAATCGATATTGATACAAGAATAGTGGCTGCAACAAATAGAGATTTAAAAAAAGAGGTTGATGAAAAAAAATTTAGAGAGGATCTTTATTATAGATTAAATGTTATTAACATTCATGTTCCTCCACTCAGAGAGAGAAAGAGTGATATTCCTCTTTTAATTAATTATTTTATATCTAAATTTAATAAAAAACTTGGAAGAGATATAAAAGGAACAACTAATGATGTTATGAAAAATTTAATAAATTATGACTTTCCAGGAAATATTAGAGAGTTAGAGAATATAATTGAAAGAATGATGACATTAGAGAGTGGAAATATATTAACAATGAACTATTTTCCTTTTTCTAAAAAAAATGAGACACAAGACTCTATTATACTACCTAATGGATTACAATTAGATGAGTTTGATCCTAAAAATGGAGTTAATTTGGATGATATATTATCTAAAGTTGAGCATTTTTATCTAAAAAAAGCTCTTGAATATAGTAATGGTATAAAAAAAGATGCAGCAACACTATTAAATATATCTTTTAGATCTATAAGATATAGATTAGAAAAGCATGAAATATCAATAGATGATTAGAGCAAACTAAAAGCAATTCTCTTCTGATTAAAACTATAATAATTTTTTTAGTATAGATAGATATTTTAGTGATAATTTGTATTTGTCAGAAGTTCATTTTTTTCTGAAAGCCATAATGTTTTTGTTATACGTTCTAATACAACTCTCTGGTCTACTGTTATTGGATCAATAAGAGATACCTCTACCATTAAAGGTGTATTATATCTTATAACAAAAGAGAGAGCCTCTCTAGAAATCATCTCAACTCTATTTCCATTTGAAAATATTGTTACAAAAGATACACCATCCTCTTTTGATAAAATCTCTATCTCTTTTGGTTCATTTAATTCATAAAGAATATCTACAAGATATTTTTTTTCAAAATAAAAATCTTCAGATAATTCAAGAAGATATTCATAAGATATTGCTGTTAAAAATATAGGAAATATATTCCTATAAGATTCAGATTTAAATGCCAAAAATGGAAATCCATTAGTTTTATCTATTGAAAATCTCCAAGAATCCATTTTTCTAAAAGATAATTCACTCATTATAAACCCATGAATAAAACAAGATGGAAGATTAAAACAAAATATAGATTAAATGCAAGTAAAAAATATTTTTATCTATTTTTAATCTCTTTAAATGCATCAATAACATATTTTGATACATATTTTGATATATCACCATCAAAATATGCAATCTCTTTAACTAAAGATGAGTTAATTGCTATATTATTTTTCTTTGCAATTAAAAAAATAGTCTCTATTCTACCACAAATATCCTGATTTGCTAGTGCCAATTGATACTCATAATCAAAATCTGTAAATGCTCTTAAGCCACGAATTAAAATAGTTGCACTCTCTTTTTGTGCAAAATCGACAAGTAAACCATCAAATGGTTTTACTTTAACAAATTGAGATAATCCAAGTTCTGAAACAGATTTTTCTATTAATTCAACCCTTTTTTCAAGGGGGAAAAGATATTTTTTTCTAACATTCTCTCCAACAGCAATTATTAGAGAGTCTGCAAGTTTAACACCACGTTGTATAATATCTAAATGACCAATTGTTATTGGGTCAAAACTACCTGCATAAATCGCAATTTTCTCCATATATCCTCATTTTAACTATTAATACTATTTTTAAAACAAAAATTTACTATTTAGACATAAAATAGTATCTAAAAGATAGGTAACTAAGAGTTGTATAAGCATCTGTAATACCCTCTAAAGAGTAATCTTTAAATTGCATTGAAGTTACTCCCAATCCTAAATCAAAAATAGGCTCTCCTAAAGAATTGAAATAGGTAATTCCAGACTCTAGCTCAAAGGCAGGACCAGATAAATCTATTGAATCAGTATTTTCATTACTTGTGTTTGTAAGAGATGTTTTTGAAAATCCTATTCCAAAGTTAAAATATACAGAAAGGGAGAAATTTATAAAATAGTCTCCTCTAACTCCAACAAATAGATTTATAATTGATTGATCATTTGTTTCTCCTCTTTCAAAACTCTCAATAGATGCTGTTCCAAAAGATGCTAATGCATAAAATCCTAAAAACTCCTGAATATTGTATATTATCTCAAAATCTAAAGTTATAAAACCACCATCAAAAGATTCCCAATTTTCATAACCATTATCATCCATAAATGTTATTTCACTAGTATTAATACCACCCTTTAAACCAAGAGATAGTTTTAGTTTATCATGTTTTGGATATAATAGAAGAATTTGTGTGTTAGGAATGCTATTTTCTTGATTAGAGTTATTTTTTTTTAGATCTAAATCATTTTGTTTTTTTGTCAAATTTTTATCTTCAATCTCTTTTGTATTTTTATCATTTTCTATTTGAGGAATAACTTTTTGTTGAGTTAAACTTTTTTCAGTCTCAATTTTATCAGAAAAAAGCTCTTTTGTAATTGATTTTCCAAACTCATATAACTCTTTATACTTTGATAGAGAAAAGTTAAAATATGTCATTTTTGTTTTTGTTGTTGTTCCTGTTTCAAAATCAACATATCTAAATTTAAATCTAAATGTTGACTCATCTCTTTCATCAACTTCAACAACAATAAGTCCTCTTGCTGCTAACATTTTACCAGTATCAACAAGACATTCATCATCATAACACCCTTTTTCTCTTTGTTCTGTTTGTTCTTTTAATGCCTCCTCTTGAGCTTTTTGATCAACAAGAGAAAAATTCATCTCTGTTAAAGTCTCCTCTACTCCATCTCTAAAATCAATAGGAACACTCTCCTTACTTTGAATTTGAAGCATTATAGGGACACCTTTTGAAAATAGAGGAATTGATATAACAAACATTAATAATAATTTAAAAAACATATGAACTCCTATAAACAAAAAAATAAAAGAGATAAATATTAAGCATAATCAATTTTTAAATATTTATCAATCATCTCTTTTACCATTTTTTTTGAAACTGGTTTTGATAAATAGTCATCAAAACCCATTGATAAATAGCGTTCTCTATCGCCAGAAAGGGCATTTGCAGTTAAGGCAATAATCTTAATATTATTGTTAATTTTTTTTATAATTTTTGTTGCCTCTTCTCCAGTCATAATAGGCATCTCTATATCCATAAAAATAATATCAAAACTATTTTTTTCTACCAACTCTATGGCCTCTTTTCCATTTACAGCAAACATAACAGATAGAGTTAGTATTTGAAAAATCTCTCCCATTAACTCTCTATTTATCTGATTATCATCAACAATCAAAATTTTATTATTTTTTGAGTTATCATTTTTTAAATTGAGATTACTTTCTGACAAAACATTATTAATTTTAGAGTTTGATATAAGATTTTGAGTATTATCAATCTCTAATGTTGAATTAGAACTATTTTTATTTGATAAATTTGTGTAGTAATCAAAATCATCTAAAAAATATTTGTTAGGAATTTTTTTATATATAACATCTAATTCATTTATAGATTTTGAAATTAATTCATCATTTTGCTCTTTTGCTGCCACCTCAAGCTCTTTTGCAATAGAGTAAATCTCTTCAATTTCAACATTTCCAAAAGCACCTTTTAAAGAGTGAGCCTCTCTTTTTAAAAGTTCATAATCTGCATCTTTAAATGCATTTTTAATTTTTTCTAAATAATTTGGATACTCTTTTATTGCAAGAAGTATAACTGGTATCAACCACTCCTCTTTATTAAGCCAATCTGAAACCATATCTCTACCCTTTATTGAGCTTATAAAATTGAATATCGGAAGTTTGAGGGTAAATATTGAGCCTTTTCCTAAAGTACTACTCACAAAAAGGTCTCCACCCATAAGTTTTGCTAAATTTTTCGATATTGCAAGCCCTAAACCTGTTCCCCCATACTCTTTTGTAATCCGATTACTTCCCTGTTCAAATGGAGAAAAAATTGACTCTATTTTATCTGTTGCAATACCCATTCCTGTGTCTGAAACATAAAAATATAACTCATTATCCCCCTTTATATTATTAAATATGTTTACACCTATTGTAATTACTCCCTGATTTGTAAATTTAATCGCATTACTCAAAAGATTTGATAAAATTTGTGCAACTCTTAATTCATCAGAAACAATTTCGGATGGAACATTGGTTGGTAAATCCAATTTAAAAATAATCCCTTTTTGAGATGCCCTTGTCTCAAATAAAGTATATAATCTTTGCAATAACTCTTTTATAGAGAATGCATGTGACTCTATTTTTAATTTATTTGCCTCTATTTTCGAAAAATCTAAAATATCATTAAGAAGAGATAAAAGCTCTTTACTTGATTGTAATATTATTGAAAGTTTTGATTTTTGTTTTTCTGTTAGAGAATCCTCTAATAGCAATTCAGTAAAGCCTAAAATTGCATTTAATGGTGTTCTAATCTCATGACTCATATTTGCTAAAAAAATACCTTTTGCTTTATTTGCATTCTCAGCATCATCTTTTGCTTTTTGTAAATCAATCTCTATCTCTTTTTGCTTTTCATTAACATTATTTAACTCTATTAAAACCTGATTTAATGTTTTTCCTGCAGAATAAAATTCATAAAAACCTAAATTTTCTAATGGAATTATTTTATTCCTATTTGTAGAGAATATTTTAAACTCAAGTTTTAATCTCTTAATAAATTTATATGATGAAAAAACAGATGTTACTAAAATTATTAAGAAAAATAAAAATGAAAAATATATATCACGTTTTAAAGATTCTATAAGAGTTTTTTCATTATTCTCTATTTTTAAATCTAACTCCTCTGAAGACAATGCAACAACAACTAACCAATTCCAACCAGATATTTTTTGATAGTAAAATATTTTTGAATTTATACCAAAACCTTTTAAATTTGCTTTTGAAAACTCAAAAGGGGCATCAACCCAATCTATATTTTTGTTACTCATCTCAAAAACATCAGAACAAACAATTAACTCCTTATCCTCTGAAAAAATATAAAATATCTCCTCTCCCTTATCTCTAAAATTTTTAATTCTATGAATTATCTCATTTTTAATCTTTAAGGAAACATCATCAAGATATAATCCTGATCCAAAATACCAATCAAATGGCTTAAAATACTTAACAAAAGAGAGTTTTAGATAATCTTTGGATGGATCTCCATCTGGTTTTTTCCAATAACCCTTTGCAAATCCTTCTCCATATTTTTTCACAATATCAATCTCTTTTTTTATTATAAAATCACCCCTAGAGTCTTGTAAATTAATAACACTCTTATTTTCAAATTCTGGATGAATTGGATATAAAACCTCTACACCATCTATTGTAGCTGCGAAAATATAGCCTTGACTATCATGAAATCTATATGAACGAAGGGAGGTTTTCACCATCTCTTTAATATCATTTAAACTTGTTTTATCATGATATTTTGACACGAACTCAGTTGCAATGTTAATTGAATCTTCAACTCTATCTTGAATCTCTTTTTTTAACCTATTTTCTGTTAAAGATACCTCATATTCAATATATGAAACTGTCTCATTCATTTTTGATTTTAAACGATTTTCATACTCCTGCATATAATTATATTTCATTTGAGATAGATTCTCTTTATAGTGTTCATGTCTAAAATACAAAAAATATAGTAGAAAAAACACCAACATTGTAACAGTTGCAACAATATTTATTATATATATAACAGAACTAATGCGAATCATTGTTTTCTATCATTCGTTTGTGATGTTTTAACATAAAATTGATTTAATCTCAAGATTTTTTTAAAATACTATATATATTGTTTAGAAAGTTAATAATTATAATTTCAAATAAACAGATTTACAAGAACAAGATATTCAGAAAATATATTAAATATCTATTATTATTAACCAAAAATCCTCTATTATGTGATATATAAACATTATTCTG
>JAFGXH010000295.1 GCA_016936735.1 bacterium | reverse complement strand
TTAAAAATATTGGAAAATATCTACTTATCTGTTTTTTAAAATAGAATAAAAAGATAAATAAAATAGTAATAAATATCACACCAAAATTATAAATAATAAAAAGATATTTATCCACTTCACTATTATTAATAAATAGAATAAATGGGTATGATTTAAAAAATAAAAAACATGTAATAGAGAGATATATCAATAAAAATATTGATTTAGAATATTTTTTATCTCTCCAAGGAAGATATATAAAATATATTAAAATAAAAATAGCAGAGTATATCTCATCAATATACTCTCCATTTGATTCTACAATTCCAGAAAATTTTAAAAATCCAAATAATAAAATTATAGTTGAAATTAAAGAGTTTGCTAAAACTAAATGTTTTAATCGATTTTTATAAAACATTATATAAATTGATGCAGATAAAAATAAAATAGTAAATATAATCATCAATCACCATAAATAAAAATATAATATAAATTAAGGGTTCTCTTTTTATTCACTAGAAGAAAAAATCAAATAATCTAAATCTATTTTAAAAAATAAATATTCTAAAATAGAATATTGTAATCAACTTTTTTTAAATCTCTTTATTTTCACATCATCACTTTATAATATCTCTATTTTTAAGGAATCACCCTCTCGTGGAGTTATCTCTCCAACAATAGAGACAGAGTAATCTAATTTATCATCAAAAAATATTAAAACATCTTTTAATATTTTTTTAGGAATAGCAAGTAAAACACCTCCAGATGTTTGAGAATCAAAAAGTAAATCAACAATAGAGTCATTTTTATACTCTGTTGAGATATATTTACTATATATCTCTCTATTTTTATATGATGCTTTTGGATAGAATCCCATTTTTGCCCATTTATCTGTTTGATAAATAAATGGAATTGAGTCTTTATAAACTTTTACATCCTTTTTTGAGGCATTGGCAATCTCTGAAAGATGACCAATAAAAGAGAATCCTGTTATATCTGTTGCAGATTTTATATTAAACTTTGATATAGCCTCTCCTGCAACACTATTTAGTGTTGACATCCATTTGATTGCCTCTTGAACAGTTTTTTTTGTGTTCCAAAGAGAGTCATCTCCCTTTGCAAGATTCATTGCAACACCAATTCCAAGTGGTTTTGTTAAAACAAGAATATCTCCACTCTCTGCACCATCATTTGATGCTATTTTATTAGGATTAATTGTTCCTGTAACAGATAATCCATATTTAATTGAGTCATCCTGAATTGAGTGTCCACCTAAAAGAGATGTTTTTGCCTCTTTTAAAATCTCATTTCCACCCTCTAAAATAAGTTTTAAAGACTCAATAGGGTATCTATCTGTTGGAAATGCAACAATATTAAGGGCTGTTATTGGAACAGCACCCATTGCATAGATATCACTAAGTGAGTTACAGGCTGCTATTTTCCCAAATGTAAAAGGGTCATCAACCATTGGAGGAAAAAAATCAACAGTTTGAACAATTGCTAAATCATCAGATAGTCTATAGACACCTGCATCATCACCATTTTCAGAACCAATTAATACATTTTTATCCCGATAAAATGATTTAGGGTTTAAAATGTTATGAAGAAGTGATGAATCTATTTTTGCATCACATCCAGACCTTGTTGTTGAGTTTAATATTGAGTTTTCCAAAATATAACCTCTAAAAAAATCGACTCTATTATA
This sequence comes from bacterium, assembly GCA_016936735.1. GTDB lineage: Bacteria > UBP6 > JAFGXH01 > JAFGXH01 > JAFGXH01 > JAFGXH01. Next base: position 2,413 of record JAFGXH010000295.1, on the reverse strand, counting down.
CAATTTTTTATTAAAAAATAGAAGATGTATAAATTTTTTTTCTGATTGTTTTAGTTATGTTTTTTAATATGTCTTAAATAGAAGGTAGTTCATTGATAAACCAAGAATAAGAAGGGTTACACCAATAATAGTTGCAAAATGTATTTTATAATGCTCCTCAACAGAGACAGACCCTTTAACAACTTTGTCAAAAAAGTAGTAACCAGAGATAGCAGATGAGATTAATGGTTGAAGCCACCAAGACTCAAAAGATGGAATTAGAAAAATAACAGCTCCAATAGGGATATATATTAACATTGCTGCTCTTGTTATTCCATATAACTCTGTCTGTTCTCCACAATATCCAATTGATGGAGTAAAAAACTGCAACATTTTATAAAATATATAAAAAAGAATAACAAGAGTGTTAATCATAAGAAGAGATAGTTTTATCCAAGAGAGAAATGGAAAGTGAAAACCATTATTTCCAATAATAACCCAGCTTATAAGATATGATAATGGAAATAGTGTGAAAAGAATAAAGAATCCAGACTCTTTCAACTCTAATATAGAGAACTCAATATCTCTCTCTATTGGGTCTTTTTTTAGCCAAACATCTAAAACTCTTGATTTTATATCAGCAATATTCATATAAACCCTCCATATACCCAAATTAGTATAATACAGATTTTATCATAAATGCAAAAGATAATCAAATCTCTTTAGGAAAAATATATATTATAAAATAAACAAAAAAAGAGTAAAACTCTATATTTTTTCACTCTCACCAATAGTGATAGAAAAATTATTAAGTAATTTTTCATCAGATGAAATTAGATTTACTTTGAAGTAATCAAACTCCACATAAAATAAAGGTGTATCATTTATAAAAATTGTAAAACCACCAAGAGACTCATCTTTTATTAAAACATTTTCAATGTTTTTTTCAAAATTTTGAGAGTAAATATTGCTACTATTTTTATCTATATTGTTAATATTTTCATTAACTGTTTTTTTTATTTTGAGACTATTCTTCTCAAATGTAAACAGAAGAGTCTCATCACTATCTTTTTTTGCTAAAACTAATTTCCAAAAACTCTCCGACTTTAAACTATCAGTTATATCAATAGTATAAAATTTATCTGATTTTTTGCTTAGAACATCAATATTATCTGAAAAATCTACTGTTTTATAGGTTGGTTTTGATGTTATTGGATAGATATAATCAGGTTTTGTGTTAGTTTTTTTAATTTTATAATCAACATTAACTATTTTTTTTGAACTATCAAAAGAGATTTTATCTGGTCTTGATTGAAAAAAACCATAAAATGTTGAAATAAATGGAGAATTTTTCTGATATATAGATATATATCTCCAATCATCCCTAAAAGTTGTATATAAAGAGCTATTATTAAAAGAGATTTGATCAATAAAATGTTCACTGATTTTATACACATTCAGATTACTATCCCCAACATTAATTTTATCTTTATATAACTCATAAGAGTATATATGAAGTTTATCCTCTGTTTTTAAAATATCAATATTTACTGATATTTCAATCTGTTTAACTAAAATTACATGAATTAATATTGCTAATACAATTGAGTGAATATGTTTGTTTAAAAAAATCGATTTTTTTTCTGAACTATCTCTATTTTTAGAAAAGCTATAAGCAAAGAAAAAAACAGATGTTGTAAATATTCCACTTGCAAAAATCTCAAAAATAGCATCAAACTCCTTTGATATTGGAGAATTAAATACAAAAAGTGCAAAAAACATTATAAAGGCAATAAAAATAGATATAAGAGCAGAACCAACTAAAAAAACAACCAAAAGAGTTATAATTGAAGTTGTTAAATACTCTTTTATAACAGTTATAACTTTTTTCTCAGGAGATTTCTTAAAAATATTAAGTGGAATTAATATAATACCAAGATAAACAAAAATTAAAACTAAATCTCTTCCCATAAACTTTAGTAAATTTGGCCAAACTCCATACTCACCATCAATAAACTCCAATAAAGCCCAGTAATCCCTTACATAACTATTATGAAAATCCACAAAAAGAAAAAATATTTTAGGATTACCAAAAAAATGAGTAACAATAACCAACCAAAAAATAGTCCAAACTAACCTTATAAAAACAGAATCAATTATTTTTCCTATATTATTCATCATATCCTTTTCTAAAAAAAATATTAAATAAAATATAGATAAAAAACTATTACAATTTGGAATTTATAAAATACTCTTTTAGTGAGATAACAGATAGTATTCTAAGTCACTTTGTGGAGATGTTAAATCCTCTATTAATCCTAAAAATTGAGGAACATATATATTATTTACAAATGAGTATAAGTGAGCCTTTTTATTTAAACATAAAGAGTAAAGTATTTTATTTCTACAAACAGAACCAATTATTATCTCTATT
>JAFGXH010000294.1 GCA_016936735.1 bacterium | reverse complement strand
CAACAGAGCCTTTTTATAAAGTAAAAAAATCTTTTTATTAATGAACAGCGTGGTTTTAACCCGCTGAACATAAAAAAAATAAACAAATAATCTCTTTTTATTATAAAAATGTACCGTAGGATAGTTTTCACATGCCGTAGGATAGTTTTTACATGCCGTAGGATAGTTTTTACATGCCGTAGGATAGTTTTCACATGTCATAGGATAGTTTTCACATGTCATAGGATAGTTTTTACATGCTCTGATATACTTTTTTAAAACCAGAATTAATTTTTTTAATTTTAAATGAATTAATTATATTGAGAAATGAAAATTTTAAAATAATTTTATTATTTTTTACACTACAATAGGATTATATAAGAGGTCTAATAATATTTTTATTATTGATTATAGTAAAATATCTATGATAGAGTATTTTTTTTAGTGGAGTTCTCTATTATATGTCGAAAAAACTATATGGAAATATTGGTGGATTAAAAGCAAGCCATATAAAACAGCTTGAGGATCTATATTTAAAAACAGTGAAGCCATTTGAATTAATATCAACACACCTATGCAAATTAACAATTCAGATATCAAAAGAGATTAATAGAATGGTTGGTTTACTTATAAATCGACAGGGTAAAATAGAGTATGTTATTATTGGAGAGAGTCATAAAATCTTTATTCCAGATTTAGGAAGAATGAGAGGAAGTGGAAAAAGATTAAGAGGCTTAAGACTATTTCATACAAAACTTAATTTTGAGCAGTTAACAATAGATGATTTAAATGACCTATATAAACTTCGTTTAGATATGATAACTATTTTAACAATGACACCAAATGGAGAACCAGACCTTTTATATTCAGCAACAATAAATCCAATTGGAGATGATAACTATAACTATCTTGAGCCAATATCAATTCATAACACTGATATTGGTGTTTATGAGATTATTCAGGAGATAGAGAACTCTTTTGAAAAAACAATAGATAAAACAAAAGAGGTTCAAAATAGAGAGAATGCAATATTAATATATGTTACAGACTCAAACAGTGAAGAGATAGATAGCTCAATGGAGGAGTTAAAGGCTCTTTGTGATACAGCGGGAATAAATATATTAGAGTCTGTAATTCAGAAAAAAAAGCCAAATCCACAAACAGTTATTGGCTTAGGAAAATTAGATGAGATTCTTCTATTATCAAATAGATTAAACTGTAATCTTTTAGTTTTCAACCACTCTTTATCTCCATCACAAATGAAGATATTAAGTTACTATCTTGAGGAGAAAATTGTTGATAGAAATATGTTAATTCTTGATATATTTGCACAACGAGCAACATCAAATGATGGTAAAATTCAGGTTGAGTTAGCACAGCTAAAATATCTATATCCAAGACTTTTTGAGAAAAGTCAATCATTATCAAGACTTACAGGTGGAATTGGTGGAAGAGGGCCAGGAGAGACAAAATTAGAGGTTGATAAAAGAAGGATTCAGGACAGATTAAGATTTTTAGAGGGAAAACTAGATGCAATATCGAAAAAAAGGGAGATTCAGCGTAGAAAAAGGGTTGAATCTAATGCAATTAGAGTCTCTCTTGTTGGATATACAAATGTTGGGAAGTCAACAATTCTTAATAGATTAACAAAAAGTTCAACATTTGTTGAAAACAAACTATTTGCAACACTTGAGACAACATCTCGTTCTCTATTTTATAATGAGAAAACATTTGTGTTCAATGACACTGTAGGGTTTATAAGAGAGCTTCCACAGGAGTTAGTTCCAGCATTTACAGCAACTCTTGAGGAGATTCAATTTTCAGATTTAATACTTCATGTTGTTGACCTTTCAGACCCAAGTCATTTTGAAAAAATGGAGGCTGTTGACTCTATATTAGACTCTTTTGAGGTTGGAGAGAAAAAAGTTATATATGTTTTCAACAAAATTGATTCAGTTGAAAGAGATGAGTTGCTTTACAAAAAAAGATTTTATCCCAAAGCCCTTTTTGTCTCTGCAACAGAGGATTTTAAAACAGACCTATTTCTAAATCACATTATTGATACAATAACAGTTGAAGAGCAGATAAATTTGGACAAAATTTAGTCTTAATCATTAAATATAACTCCCCATTTTTTCTTAAAAAAGATAGATTTTAAATTATTATAATGTTTGTAAATTTAGATGATATTTAAAATTGATTTCATTTTGATTGAATATTTTTTTAAATGATATTAGCTATTGATTGGTCCACCATTACAGGTTCCATTACGATTTGTTGGAGCTGCTTTTCCGCAAGCTAGTGCAACTCTTTCAATAATATCATCAGTTTCAATAACTGGTTTTTTATACTCTTTTTTGTTTTTATTTTGTTCCATTTTCACTCCTAATATTTCAAAAACATTCTATTACTATTATTTCCATCAATGGAGATAATATCAAAAATTCCATCACTATTAATATCAACACCAATAGATGAGAAAAGAGCTGTTGATGTTGATTCTGTAAAATCAGATGCTCTTGTTAATGTTACATTTGCCATGGAAACAAGACTTGAAAAACGAGTTGTACCACTTAAAAATATATTAACATTATCAGTTGCTCCAACTATTAAATCCTTTTTACCATCACCATTGAGATCTGCACTATCAATAAACACACCTAAATTTGTTTGACCCAAACCTCCAATTCTTGCATCAGGAGTTTTTGTTGCAGTAAATCTTGATCCTATACCATAGTAGATTACTGGATTTACAGATGCACCTTGTCCAATAACTAAATCGGAATTACTATCTCCATCTAAATCTGTATTTGATAATATCTGTTCTCCAAAATTATGATATGGTTCTCCACCTGCATTTGGATTTAATACAACAACATTTGAATCAGTTGTTGTTAATGAGCCTGAAATATTTGTTGTAAGATGATAAATTGCAACTTTTTTATTTGATGAATCACCAACTGCAACATCAAGAACTCCATCACCATCCAAATCACCAATACCTGCAAGACCTTTAGATGCAAAATTTGTTATTGAACCAAAATTATGATTTAATGTTAAAGTGCTTGAGTCTCCATTTACATCAATAGAGGCAACTCTTCCTGAACGTCCTTTAATAACAAATGCACGCCCTTTTTGAGATGCAGAAACAGTATAGGCAGACTCACCAATAATAAAATCATCTTTTCCATCACCATCAATATCACCAACAACATCACAACTTATTCCAAATTTTGCTGTTCCATAAAAATAACCAGCCCCATCATCTTCTATATCAACTTTTGTATTATTATGATTACCAGAGTTCATAATTGATGTCATTACTAAAGGATTTATATTTTGCCCTCCACCTTGACCATAATAAACTCTAACTTCACCACCAAAATTATCAAATCCATTATCAAAAAAGTAATCACCATACTCAACACCAACTAATAAATCTCTGTTTCCATCCCCATCAAAATCACCACTAGCAAAACATCTACCAAAACTTTCAAAAGAGCTACCAATTCCATTAATAGCCTGTTTTTTTGATGCTTCACCTATTTGTGATGGGTCATTTGAACCATAGAAAATTGTTATAGATCCATCAAATCCATTACCATATGGTTGACCAATAGCAAAATCATCATATCCATCACCATTAATATCACCAAGATTTCTAAATGCCATAACTGTATCAGCATCATTAGTTCCTAAATATCTACTTTTTAACATAAGATCATCACTCAATGTTACAACAGAAACATCAGAGGCATTTCCAACCTCATCATAAGCTCTAATTCCAATTGTATAGTTTTTGTGGAATGTTAATCCTGTTAAAATTTCAGAAACAGCCTCTGAATCAGTTACATCAATAGATTCAGCACCAGTTAATGTTTCAAAATCACTAGCAACAAATAGTGCTTGAGTATATTTAATGGTATATTTTGCAATATTTCCAGTTGAATCATCATCACCAACTCTATTCCAAGCAAGTGATAAATCTGCTTTTCTTCTCTCTGTATCATCAAATGATATACCAGTATTATCAAAAATATCACTATATTCAAATGTTGTAAATGATGCTGGGTTAATCACATCAACAACTGCAGTATAAAGTGTTGATGTTGTCTCATTTTGAGCTGCATCTTTCACAACTGCACGAATTGTGTGTGTTTTATTATGAGCTAAAGTTTTTCCAGTAAATGATACAACCTCATCATCACTAATTATTGTATCAACAAATCCTAAAGAAGTATCAATTAAACCATCATTTGCAATTAATTCAACTGAACCATCTTGTGCTCCTTGTACTCTTACATCTATTGTTACTTGTGCACCTGCTGTACCACCATTTGAGTCTGCTATTTTAGCACCTCCTACTGATGGATTTTCTGAATTTACATATGTTATATTTTCTAAACTTGGATTACTTCTTGAAACTGTTGGAGCAACTATATCTCCAATAATATTATAAACAGATGAATCAACACTTAAAGATGATATTGAGAATTGAAGAGTTGTATCATCACCATTTGAAATAGGAATATTAAAATTCTGTGTTGTAAGTGTTAAAGCCTCTGTTCTTACTGTTGTTCCACCTTTTTTTATTGTGATACTATTACCAGTACATGCAACAGTTGTATCAATTGTTAATACAACATTTCCTCCAACAATATCATTTGAGTTAAAGTATGTTTTTTCTGGAGATGGCTGAAGTGTTGTTGTCCCTTTTTTAACAAAATTAAATGAACAACTGCTTAATGCAACAGATATTGAAACTGATGCAGATGTACCACTATTTCCATTAACATCACTTGTGGTTGCTTTTAAAACACCCGTTCCTGAGGATAATGTAATGTTAAGAGTTTTGCTATTTGAGGCATCTTTTGTAAAAGATCCAACAATAATATCACTACCACTTAAATTTGATATAATATTTACAACTCTTCCCTCTTCAATATTCTGCATATTACTTACTGTTACCTCAACTTGAAAACCTGCTGTTGTACTATCTACATCATCTGCATCAACAAAATTAGGTCCACCAGAAACAGCTAAATCTAACTTAGGAGCAGCTGTATCAACAATAACTCCAGTATAAGTTAATGTTGTTGGATTTCCTGCAAAGTCTGTTGCTGTAATAGTAAAACTATATGTATTATCTGGAATTGTAACAACACCTAAAGTTGTTGTATTTGGAGTTGATGTTACAGATTTTGTAAATCCTATAGGAGATGTTGATACTGTAATATTTCCTGTAGATCCAACACCAGTTGCATTCACTTTAAGTTCTGTTTGTAAGCCACTTGTTGTGAAATCAGAATCATCAGAAACTAAATATTTAATGTTGTTAGTAAAATATTTTTCAGCAGATGTAGATGTATTAACTGTATACATTCCACTTATTGTAGGTGCTGTAATATCAACAAGATAGGTTCCAACAGATGAGTTACTACTATTTGTAAATCTATCTGTTAATAATGCAACAACAGAGTAGTTACCCTCAGGAAATGAACCATTTAGTGTAACTGTTTCTGTTCCATCTCCATTTCTGATAACGGTTCCAGAACCAATTAATGTTCCAAGAGAGTTATCTTTTCTTAATTCAACAGCTCTAGTTTGAGCACTATAATCCTCTGCATCAAGATATAGATTTGTTGTTGTAACTGTTATGCTTGATTCATAAATGGTTGTTGTGGTTGCATTTCCATCTTCAGCTTTAATCAATTTCTTATCACTATTTACATCTTGCATTACCACAATTTGAGAAACAGATGGAGTTGTTCTTTTAACTGCTAAATAACCATTTTGAGATGCATTATACACAAAGCCTGATTGGTCTGTAAAAGAGAGTGTCAATATATATCTATCATTATCAGGAATATCAAGAGTATTTGTAAGAGTGAATGTGTGTGAAGTTTGTGTTCCATTAAAATTAGTTGTTTGAGTATTTATGATAGTAGATGGGGATGATTTTTTTGCTATTTTAAGAGTTAAAACACCTGTTTCAGCTCTATTTATTCTTGTTAAAATATCAATTTGATTTTGATTTGTTCTTTTTGTTCCAGCAATAAGATCACCATCATTGAATTGAACAGTAAATTCATCAAGAACTTTATAATTTTGTTTAATAACTTGAGTTGTGTTTCCTGCTTGATCTAAAACAATCAATGATATTTCATAACCAACATCAGGATTACATCCAATTCCACTATTACAAACAGGAAATGTTACATTTGGAAATGTATAAGTTGTTTGAGCAACTGTTAATGTTTTTTCAGCAGAAAGTGGAGTATTTAAATCTGAATCTAGTCTCATTGTTGCAAGAGATCCATTTACATAAAATCTTACAATATCTCCCGCTTGAATATTTGATAGATTTGCAAGAACATTATATTGAACACCTGCAACTAATGGTTGTCTATCCACAACATTACTTGTATTCAAAGATGCTGGAAAATTTGCATCAAATGCAACAATTGGTGTTGTTAAATCAACATTTAGATTAATTATAAATGGAGATGATGTATTATTACTTCTATCTTTTGCTGTTATTGAAAGAGCATAAGGTCCACCCTCATTAAATGTTGGGTTAAAAATTGCAGTACAAACACTATCAACACAGTTTATTGTAGATGTTGCAATATCTATACCATTTGATTTTAAAGTTGCTGTTTGACCATTTGCAACCCCTGTAACTGTTGCGATAACTCTAACTTGAGAACCACTATCTGCTAATCTGTCAAACTGATTACCTGCATAAAAAGTTGCACCATTTAGAATTTCAAGTTTTGTACTATTTTTATCTAAAAATTCAACTTTAGATATAACAGGTTCTGTTGTATCATAGGTTAGTGTTGCTTGAAATTGACAAGATGTTGAGGCATCAACATCATATGAAACAACAAGAGTATTTGAACCCTCTAGAAGTGTTACAGATGTAAAAGTTGCAACTCCACTTGTATTAACCAATGTATTATAGTCATCACCATTAATTGAAAGTGTTAATGAGAGATTTTCAGGTGCAATATTTGTTGTTCCAGAGGCACCAATATTTACATTTCCAACAAAAGATGAATCATTTAAATATGCTCCATTTGTTGTTGGAGATAGAAAACCAAGATTATAACAACCATCATCAACAATTAATGAAAAATCAAGTTCTGAACTATTTCCTGCTCTATCAATAGCAATAACTTTAAGTTGATTTGTACTTCCAGAGGCTAATGAAACATCCTCAAAAACAAAATGTTTTTCACTATTAAGAGTTGTTGTTGCAATTGGAGTTGAGTTCTCATCAATATAATTAAGATAGATATTTCCCTCAATTCCCTCTAACTCATTAGAAGCAGATATTGTAACTATAGTTTGAATTCCAGGAAGAACACTGTTTGTATCATCAGCTCTTATAAGAGTTGAACCATCAGTTGGTGAAAGAAGTGATAATACTGGTAATTCTGGATCATAAAACAGAGAAAATGTTAATGTTTCTGCTGTATTTCCAGCAAAATCAGTTGTATTTACAATAAACTGATTTTCACCATTTTGAAGAGTAATATTTAAGAAAATAGCATGATTATTGAGTGATTCAGTTGAGATTAATTCTCCACCATTCTGAGATAAAGTTACTATTTCAGAATTATTTAAACCAGTTGTTGATATATCAAGAGATATTGGAGATGTATTTAAATAGTCTCCATTTTCATGATTGCTAAGAAGAAGTGTTGGTTTTGAGTTACTAATATATAGGGTTAGTGTTTCTGAAACAACACCACTATTATCAAGAGTTGTAACATAAATGGAGTATATCCCATTATTTAAACCAGTTGATTCTGTGTCTAAATTGAAAATCACTCTATTATCTTCACCAATAATGGATTCTGCATATTTCCCACCATTAATGTAAAGAGCCATCCCTTTTCCAATTTCTAATTCATTAGAGGCTGCAATAATTGATAGTTGCATTTTTGGAATATCAGAGTTTGCATCATTTGTTTGGTTTAGTTTTACACCATTCTCTCTCTCCTCATTTGTTATAGATATTGATGCAACACTTTCAAAAGAGATTCCAACTTCATTAGAGTAAACTTTCACATTAACAGTTTTTGTTCCCTCATTTCCAAAAGAGTCATAGGCTTTATATGTTAATACTTTTTCACCTGATGTCAAAATAGTAACATAAGGATTTTGAAGCTCTTGAGTATTAAACTCTCCTTCTGAATTAAATGCTCCTGTAAACTCTTGTTCTACTCCACCATCAACAGAAACATATAATGTTCCTGTTGCATCATCTGTAGAACCACTAGTTATAAATTGCATTCCAGGTGTTTCAGAGTCTCTATCATTATCTGGATAAAAAAGAGTTCCCTCTGTTGGAAATCCCATTGATAAAAATTGAGGTCCAATTGTATCAACAGTATAAACAGACTCTGCAGACCCTCCCTCTGAAGTATTAGAAAGATTAACTATTTCAACAGATATTTTTGAGGATAAACCTTCTCTCTCTTTATCCTCTTTAAAAGAGTATGATGTTTCTGCTACAGAAGAACCATTCTCCTCTCTTAATGTTGTTGTTAATATTGTCTCTTCATCTATTGCACCCTTATTTGCAATAAAAGTAACACTAAATCCCTCTGGACAATTTGAAGTAATTCTTAATGGAACTATTTTGTTTTCAATATTATTATCTTTAAGATATGCTTGGTTGATTATAGTTCCAGTAGAAGGAATAATATTTACTTCACAATTTCCTGGAATTGGATCTGCTGTGAGTGTAATAGCCTCTGAGTTTACTGTTACATTTGATAATGTCTGAAAACTTGCAATAAGTTTCCAATCTCCAGCAGGAAAATCAACATCTGGAAAAATAGCAGCACCATTATCAAGATTTGAAAAATAGATTGCTTTTATAGAGTCTGTTTGAGCATTATAAACCGATAATTTTATGTTGACACCATTATTAACACCACTTACCTCAACAGTTACATCTTTTTGAATATAGAATTTATCAGGATTATTGTCATCTTCTACTTTTAGATTAGATAATGGAGATGTTATCTCTATTTTATAATCTTTAACATAAACAGATATCTCTCCTGTTGTTATAGTTCTACCATATTTATCTAATGCTGTTGCAAAAAGAATATGTGCCTCTCCATCCTCTAACTCTTGAAGGGAGAATGCTCTAAAAATAGCTCTTCCATTATCAAGTGTTGCTGATGCTTTAGATGAATCATCCCCTTTTTTTTGTAACTCAACAACCGTTCCATCTAGAATATCGGTTGCTTGTACTAAAAGACTTACTTGAACTCCACTCTCATTTAAATCCTCATCATACTCATAGGCATTAAGAAAAATACCATCTGAAATATTTTGAAAAGTTAATGTTGGAGATATTTCAGGAGAGATACATTTATTTTCAGAACAAACCTCTTCTGAACTACAATCACTATTTTTTGAACACTCATCTGATGCACTATTACAACTAGATAATAGTAGTATAAAGAGAGTTGAGAAAATTAATATTAGACGCTTCATAAAGCCTCCTAAAAATTGATAGTTTCTATATTAAGCAAAAAAATAACATAAATAATACTAAAAAAATTATACATTAAAAATATTTTTTTTAATAAGTTCATTTAAAAAACTATTTAAATCCTGTTCAGCTATATCTTTTGATACATCATAATTTTCAATAATATAATTCAAAATTTCATCCTTTGTTTTTGACTCTTTCATAAGTAAAAAAATCTCTCTTCCTAAAAATTCTAATGTATGCATTTTTTGGTCCCAAGGTGTTATAATGAGTATTGCATCATCTAAATCTCTAAAAGTTATTTTTGGGTTGATAAAAAACATAAAATCCTCCAACTGTTTAAAACAATCTAACATCTTATCGGTTTTTTGTCAAACAAACTTTATAAACTAAAGTATTTAAATTTCAAGATTAAGAAAAAATAAAGTTTAAAATATTTGATATTTTCTTTTGATTTACTATTAGAGTTAAGAAATGAATAAAAAGAGGGTAATTTTTAAATTGGAATAAAAAATTCTGTAAAAATTCAAAATATAAAGCTCTATTCTATTTATTTTCTTTAATTTTTATGTGTTGACCCTATTGATTAAATTTTGAAAACCATATTTTGATTCAAAATCTTTCAATTTAATACTAAAATAGTTTATAATAGGAAGAATTTGAAAAGGAGCTAAAAACATGAACAGATTTGAATCTATTTTAGAGAAGCAAAGAGAGTTTTTTAATACAAAAATAACTCTCTCTTATGATTTTAGAGTTAAACAGCTTCAAATTTTAAAAAATACAATATTAAAATATGAAAAAAAAATATTAGATTCACTATATAATGACCTTAAAAAATCATCTTTTGAGGCCTATGTTTCAGAGGTTGGATTTACTATTGCAGAGATAGATTTTACAATAAAAAATCTTAAAAAATGGATGAAATCATCAAAACATAAAACACCACTACTTTTTGCTCCTGCAAAAAGTGAAATAGTTTATGAACCACTTGGTTCTGCATTAATAATATCCCCATGGAACTACCCTTTTCAACTTCTTTTAACTCCATTAATAGCCTCTATTGCAGCTGGAAATAGTGCTATTTTAAAACCATCGGAACTATCACCATCTGTTTCAAAAGTGTTAACAGAGATAATAAAAGAGAGTTATAAAGATGAGTATATATCAATTATTGAGGGTGGAGTTGAGGAGACAACAGAGTTATTAAAATTAAATTTTGATATTATATTTTTTACAGGAAGCACAAATGTTGGCAAAATAGTTATGGAGGCTGCTTCTAAAAATCTAACACCAGTTGTTCTTGAGTTAGGAGGAAAATCTCCATGTATAATTTCAGAGAATATAGATATAAAACAGAGTGCAAAAAGGGTTGCTTGGGGAAAATTTCTAAATGCAGGTCAAACATGTGTTGCTCCAGACTATCTTCTTATTCAAAAAAATATAAAAAATAGTTTTATAACTGAGTTAAAAAATGAGATTAAAAACTTTTTTGGAGATGATATAGAGAAATCTCCAGACTATCCACGAATTATAACAGATAGACATTTTGATAGATTAAACTCCTTTATAGATGAAAAAACTGTTATATTTGGTGGTAAATCCAACAAAAGTAGTAGATATATTATGCCCACAATATTAGAGTCTCCTGATTTAGATTCAAAAGTTATGAAAGAGGAGATTTTTGGACCAATTCTACCAATATTTGAGTATGATAAAATTGAAGATGCTATTAAATTTATCAAAAAATTTGATAAACCATTAGCACTTTATCTATTTTCAAAAGATAAAAATCTTATTGATAAAGTTTTAAAAGAGACAACATCTGGTGGTGTTTGTATAAATGATACAATATCACATATTGCAACCCCATATCTCCCTTTTGGTGGAGTTGGAGCAAGTGGAATGGGCTCTTATCATGGAAAAAGTGGATTTGATATATTCTCTCATAAAAAAAGTGTAATGAAAAGAGGATTTTTTCCTGAACCAGATATTAAATATCCACCCTATGGAGATAATTTTAATAAAATAAAAAAATTAATGAGATGGTTTTTATAACCATTTGGTAAAAAAAATTTAGCATTTAGGAGTTTTTATGATTGATATGGATTTAAGTGTTTTAGCTGGAAGATTCTTTCTTTTTGGTTTTGAAGGAACAGATATAGACTCTCTTCTTGAGAATCAGTTGAAAAAAGATAAAATCTCTGGTGTTATACTTTTTAAAAGAAATATAGAGTCTATTGAATCTGTGAAAAAATTGAATCAAAAAATAGCAAAAACAGTAAACCATCCAATTTTTATTGGAGTAGATCAAGAGGGAGGAAGAGTTGCAAGATTAGATGAACCATTTTATAAAATTCCATCAATGAGAGAGATTGCAAAAACAAAAACTCCTGAAGAGGCAGAGGAGATTGCATTTAAACTTGGAAGTGAATTAAAAAAACTTGGTTTTAATTTAGATTTTGCTCCAGTTTTAGATATAGACTCAAATCCTAAAAACCCAGTAATTGGGGATAGATCTTTTGGTAATAATGCAGAGATTGTTTCTCAATATGGAGTCTCATTTATAAAAGGGTTTAAAAGAGCAAAAATTGCATCTTGTGGAAAACATTTTCCTGGACATGGGGATACGTATATTGATTCTCATTTAGATCTACCTTTTGCAGAGGATTCTCTTGATTCTTTAAGATTAAGAGAGTTAATTCCTTTTAAAAAGGGTATTGAGGCTGGAGTTGACTCAATTATGAGTGCACATATTCTTTTTTCCCATATTGCTCAAAATCCCGCCACACTATCTCCACTATTTCTTACTAATATACTAAGAGATGAATTGGGTTTTAATGGTGTTTTATTTAGTGATGATATGAATATGAATGCAATGAAAGATAAATACTCAATTCAAGAGATGGTTTATAATGGAATTGAGGCTGGTGTTGATATATTTATAGTCTCTCATAATAGAGATGATTTACAACAGGCTATGCTTGAGTATACAAAACAGCTTTTTAATAGCAAAGAGATATCCCCTGATAGAGTTTTAAAATCTTTATCAAGAGTTGATAAATTACTTTTTGATATAAACTATTAAAATATTATTGTTTGTGGTTTGATTCACTATTTTAAGGAGATTTTATGGGAAAACCACTTGAGGGAGTTAAAATCCTAGATTTAACAAGAGTTCTTGCAGGCCCTTTCTCAACAATGTTATTAAAAGAGCTTGGAGCAGAGATTATTAAAGTAGAAATGCCTGGAAAAGGTGATGATTCAAGAGGATTTGGACCATTTAAAAACAACAAAAGTGTATATTTTTTAAGTATTAATCATGGTAAAAAAAGTATCTCTGTCAATATGAAAAGTGAGCAGGGAAAAGAGATAATATTAGATTTAGTTGAAAAATGTGATGTTGTTATGGAGAACTTTAGTCCAGGTACAATGGAGAGACTTGGGTTAGGTTATGATATATTAAAAAAAAGAAATCCATCAATAATATATGCCTCAACCTCTGGATTTGGTCATACAGGACCATTTGCAAAAAGACCATCTTATGATATATTAGCACAAGCTATGGGTGGAGTTATGAGTATTACTGGATGGCCAGATTGTCCACCAACAAGAGTAGGAATGTCTCTTGGTGATATAAATGCAGCCCTTTATACAACAATTGGTGTATTAGGTGCACTTTATAGAAAGAAAATCACTGGTGAGGGTGATAGAGTTGATATATCAATGCTTGATTGTCAATTATCAATTCTAGAAAATGCACTTATTAGATATCAAGTTGATGGAGTCTCACCAGAACCAATAGGAAATAGACATCCAACAATAACCCCATTTCAGGCTTTCAAAGCAAAAGATAGATATTTTGTTGTTGGTGTTGGAAATGAGGATGTTTGGCATCGTTTCTGTATTTCTCTTAATAGAGATGAGTGGACAAAAGATCCACGTTTTGAAAAAAATATGAAAAGAACTCAAAATCTAAAAGAGTTAACAGCACTTTTAGATGAGATATTTATTGAAAAAAATGCCTCTGAATGGGTCTCTCTTTTTGAATCACATAATGTTCCATGTAGTTTAATAAATAAAGTAGAGGATCTTTTTAATCATGAACAGATAAAATCGAGAAATATGCTTGTAAATGTTACAGATTCTGATATAGGTGAAGTGACAATTGCAGGAAATGCACTCAAATTAGACTCAATACCTGAAGAGAAAATCAAAAAACCTGCTCCAGAGATTGGAGAACATAATTATGAGATTTTAGAAAGATTTTTAGGATATACAAAAGAGCAGATTGATTCTTTAAAAGAGAATGGGGTTTTGTAGATTTTTCTTAAATGGTCTTAAAATCGTAATTCAAGAGATTTGTTATTTTTATTTAAAACCACATAATTTCCCTCTCTCCTTTAAATTTAAAATATCTTTTTCAGATATTTTTTTGCTTCCCCGTTTTGCTTTAAAATGAAGTAATTCAGTAATAATCTCTCTTTTTTTTAAATGAACACATGGATCATATTGAAAAGCATAATCTAAAGCAGTATTACCATCATTATCAGTAGCATTTAAATCAAAATTATAGTTTATTAGCCAATTAATAATTTTTACAGAACCATTTTCAGCAGCAAACATTAAAATATTTTTCCCATCTGCAAAAACTCTATCTAATTTTATATATTTTATATCAATTAGTTTTAAAAATAGATTCAAATTATCATTTTTTAAAGATATGAATATAACGTTATCAATATCATCTTTACTAAAATCATCTATTTTATCAATAAAATTAACCACTCGCTTAGAAGATAACTCATCATTTAATATTAATTTTTTTAGAATATTTTTTTTATCTTTTTGAGATAATAAATTACTTTCAATTGCTTCATTAATATAAAAATCCTCATCAAAAAAGATATTAATTAAATCATTATAAAAATCTGATTCAAAAACAGTTTTAGTAAACATATATATTTTTTTTTCATCTAAAACAATTTTAATTCTATTTTTCTTACTAAATTTAACTAAAGGTATCATAGATTTATCAGATGAGTTCTCTATTGCAAAATTAAATATCTCTTGAAAACTATCAGACTCCAATCTATTATATTTGATAAGCAAATCTAAAAAATCTGATAAATCTTTTTCAATAACATATTTTATTATGTTAATATTATTCTGTTTAGTAATAATTTTCTTAT
>JAFGXH010000293.1 GCA_016936735.1 bacterium | reverse complement strand
TATAAAAGAAATAATAATACATGAACAGGGTATGAAGGGTTCCCAAAAAATGCAAAAGCATTTTTAGGGGTCCCGTTAAATGCCCTGCAAGAATAAAAAAAATTTTATTCATGTGGATGCAAGTGAATCATAAAAAAATATAACTACTGATTATACAAAATTATTAAAATTAATACAATTTTTCTAACTTAATTATAAATATTAAATAATTTTATTATTTTAAATTTAATCAAATAAAATAAAAAATATCAAAAGCACCCTTTTTAAAAACTTTTAAATTTATAATAGAAACCAATTGACATATCAAAAATAAATCAATAATATATTGAGTTGTTTAATTTGGAGAAAATAATGGATAATAAAGTTAAAACAAATATTTATACAGATAAGGCTCCTGCTGCAATAGGACCATATTCTCAAGGAATTATTGCTAATGGATTTCTTTTTTTATCTGGACAAATTCCAATTAATCCTCAAACAGGAGAGCTTGTTATTGGTATTGAGGCAGAAACAAAACAGGTTTTAGAAAACATCTCTGCACTTCTTGAAAAATCTGGTTGTAGTTTTGATAATGTTGTTAAAACATCTGTTTTTCTTAAAGATATGGGGGATTTCTCTAAAATGAATGAGATATATTCTCAATATTTTAAAGAACCATATCCAGCAAGAGAGGCTGTTCAAGTTGCAAAATTACCAAAAGATGTATCAGTTGAGATATCTATTATTGCTGCTTTATAATATTTGCATAACTTAAAAAGTTATAAAAGAGTTATTTTTTATATTTTTTTTTATTTTATAAAAAACCTTTTTGTTTCTTAGATTAATATAAATTTTTTAAAGAAGATAAAATGACAACAGTTGTTCGTGTTTCAATACCACTAAAAGTTGATCCTTTTGATTACTCTATTCCTGAAAATTTAGAGGGGAAAGTAGAGATTGGTTCTCTTGTAATTGTTCCTCTTAGAAATCAAAAATTTTTAGGAATTGTTACTGAGTTTATAGATTCATCTCCACATAAACTTAAAAATATTTATGAGATTTTTGAAAATATCTCACTTGGTGAAAAATATGTAAAGTTTCTAAAATGGGTTTCAGATTACTATCACTTATCATTAGGAAAAGTTTTAGAGTTTGCATTACCAATAAAACAGCAAAAACATGATAAAATTAATCATCCTCCTAAAAAAGAGACATATATAGAGTTAACAGAGAGTTTTAATGCAACTCTTGCAATGAACTCTTTTTCTCGATTCTCTCAAAAAGAGCTAATTCAATATTTAGATTCTGAAAAAAGAGTATCTTTAAAAGAGTTAAAAGAGGTTTTTAAAACAAGAGTTAAAACTGTTCTTCCAAAACTGGAGGAGCTTGGTTTTGTTGAAACAAAAGAGGTATCTCTTTTTGTAACACCTCAAACATCACTTTTACCATCAAGACCAAACAATATTCATCTAACAAAAGAGCAGATCGATATCATATCACATATATCAACATATATTGAGCAATCAAAATCATATCCATATCTTTTAAGAGGTGTTACTGGATCTGGTAAAACAGAGGTTTATTATCAACTCATAAAAAAAACTATTGAATCTGGAAAAAATGCCCTTATTCTTCTTCCAGAGATTGCACTTACAGATCAAACAGTTGCCTACTTTTTAGATTTAATAGATTTTTCAAAAATAGCAATTATTCATAGCAATCTTACACCATCTCAAAAAAGTAACTATTGGTATCAAATTGCTCAAAAACAGATACGAGTTGTTATTGGTGCTCGCTCTGCTGTTTTTGCACCTGTTCATAATATTGGACTTATTATTATTGATGAGGAGCAGGATCACTCCTATAAACAGAGTGAAACTGCATTTCGATATCATGCAAGAGATTTAGCAGTATTACTTGGTTCTATTCACTCAATTCCTGTTCTTTTAGGAACTGCAACACCATCACTTGAAACTCTATATAATGTTTCACAAAAAAGGTATAGTTTTGGAAATCTACCTCAACGAATTAATCAAATGCCACTTCCAGAGATTAATATTGTTGATTTAAAAGAGAAAGATATTTTTATTGAGAATACATCAATTACAAAACCACTCTATTGGGCATTAAAAGAGGTTGTTCAAAAAAAAGAGCAGGCAATTATATATCTCAACAAGCGTGGTTATCATGGTAATTTAATCTGTAGTGATTGTGGATATGTTCTTAAATGTAGCTCCTGTGATGTTGCATATACATACTACAAAAATGATAATAAATTAAAATGTCACTACTGCTTAGCAGAGATGGTAAAGCCAAATTTTTGTCCACAATGCCAAAGCAAAAAGATAAAACATCTATCTATTGGAACAGAGAAGGTTATGGAGGAGCTTCAAACACTTTTTCCAAAAGCAAATATAGATAGATTAGATAGAGATGTTATAACATCATATTCAAAAATGGCTGAGGTTATTAGAAAAGTGAAACATAATGAGACAACAATCCTTATTGGAACACAAATGGTTGTAAAAGGACATCATTTTCCAAATGTTACTCTTGTTGCTGTTTTACTTGCTGACCAAGCACTACATATGCCAGATATAAGAGCAAGTGAGCATGCTTTTCAGGATTTTGTTCAGGTTTCAGGACGTGCAGGACGTTCAGAGAAAAAAGGGCAAGTTATATTGCAAACATACTCAAAAACACACTATGCAATCCAGTATTTTATTCAGCAAAATTTTGATAAATTCTGGGAACATGAATTAGAGTGGAGAAAAGCCTTATCATATCCACCATTTTTTAAAATGGCAACAATTTGGGTAACATCTCAAAATGAGCTACTGTTAAGACAGGCTGTTGAGAAAATAAAGCAGTATAAACCATCAAAAGCAATATACTCTCAACCATCAGAGGCTCCAATTTATAAAATAAAAAACACATTTAGATATCTAATTCAAATCAAATCAGAACAACCAAAAGTTATTGATTATGAGTTAACAAAACTTCTACATTTTATTAACTCATTAAAACTATCTGCAAATATTGATATATTAGTTGATAGGGATCCTTTATCGCTCTAAAATTTATTTTATAATTGATGAAAAAGAGGAAAAAGAAAATCGATTAACTTAATTCCAAACTTGTGTTAATAGTTTAAACTACTCCCATTTAAGATCTTTCATTTTCTCTTTTAGTCTTGCATGAGCATCTTCAGAGCGTTTCTCTAATGCCTCTATTGCATTTTGTTGCTCCTCTGGTTCAATCTCCTGCTCAATTTTTTTTGCAACCCCTTTTTTAATTGCACCTAAATCTGCCTCAACTAAAACATAATAGTTATCTTTTTTAGAGTCTTTCCACTGTTTTATAGTTTTTAAACTACTTAAATGTGCACTACTAACACTTGATGACATCTGAAAAATTCTCTGTTGAAGAGTTGTGTTTGTAACATTCATAAAACTTTGTTGAAAAGAGTCTTGATAAACCTGAATAACAAGAGATATTTTTCTAAGTGCATCTTTCTCAGCCATCTCCCAAGAGCGTCCCTCATTTCCCATTGAGGATGATACCCCAACAGCAGATACTTTTGAGTTATCTCCAACAACAACTTTGTCTTGAATCCAAGATGGTTTTTTTTCAACTTTTTTAGATGCACCACAAGATGTAAAAACTAAAGCTAATAATAAAAGGAAAAATATTTTTTTCATAACTCCCCCTGAAAACATAACTGATATTGAGACAGTAAAAATACAATAATATTCAATAACATAAAATAAAAAAAAGAGCTATATTTT
>JAFGXH010000292.1 GCA_016936735.1 bacterium | reverse complement strand
GATGCTCAGGAGATATCTAATTTAAAAATAGAGAGAGCATTAAGGGCTGTTATTTTTAATTGGAGTGAACCAGAAAATTATGATTTTGATAAAATCAAAATTGTTTTTGATGAGAAAGAGATATATGTTTCAAAAGGTGTAAAAAATATAAAAATAGAGCCTCTTTTAGATAATAAAGAGTATAATTTTAATATAAAAATAGTAAAATTAGATGGAACAGAGTCTCAGGGAGTTTTATTAAATATTATAACTATATCAGCAGATGAAACATATTTACCATATATTGGCCCATATTTAACTTTGCTTCATCCAGAAACAGTTGATAACACTCAGAGTATAAAGAGTTTAAACCCCTCAACAAATATAATTGTAAACTATGAATCACAAATAGATAACCTAAAAGCTAAACTATATTTTAGAAAAAAGGGGGATAGTGATTGGAGTTTAGCCCATGAGGATGATTTTAATGATAATATTGAAAATTATGGAAAAACTCATCACATCACACTTTCAAATCTATCTCCAAACTCTATTTATGAGTATCAGATTTATGGTGGAGAGAGTAAAATCTCTAAAATATATAGTTTTAAAACGGCAGGAGTTAATGATAGCTTCTCAAAGTTTTTAATTATTGGTGATTGTCAAGATGAGGAGGATAAACAGAGATGGGGAGATATTGCCAATGAGATATTATCAAAACATATGGATGATTTTGATTTTATTCTCTCTATTGGTGATATGGTTAAAGATGATATCTCTAATAATAATGAGAGATTCTATTGGTGGAGAGTGTTTTTTACTAAAGGTAGAGATATTTTTGCCTCTAAACCTATTTTTCCAACAATAGGAAATCATGATACTCCAGAAAATCCAAATATTATTGATCGTCCAGAGCAATATTGGAGTAATGCAGAGAATACATTTAGTTTTAGAAAATATTTTTATATAAAACAGGATATGAGTATTGAGGATTACTATAGTTTTAACTATGGTGATAGCTATTTTATCGCTTTAAATTCAGAAATTCCTGTTTTTTATGGAAGATATCCTCAATTAGACACTCATAAAAGGGTAGATCGAGAGAGAAACTGGGCTCAAGCAGAGGTAAACTCATCTCAAAGAGTTGAAAAATGGAGATTTGTTTTCTCTCATATGTCTCCATTTAATCCATCTGGTGGAAAAGATGATGAGATTTTTGTAAAACCATTTATGCCTATTTTTGATAAAAAAATAGATTGGTATTTCACAGGTCATGTTCATACTTATCAGAGAATGAGAGCAATAGAATATACAAATGATAAATTTGAGTTTAAATCATACTATAATAGAGAGTCTAATGGTGGTGTTGGATATTTAATAGTTCCACCTTCAGGACAATGGCCTCGTTTCTCAAATGCTCCAGAGTTAGAGACTCAAACAGCATCATATCCACAATATAAAGGGAATACAGAGGGAAGAGAGGCTTATGAGATAGGGTTTGTTATTGTGAAAACTGATGGAGATAAAATTGATATAAAAACTTATGGAATGGGTGATGTTGATAATAGAAATAGCTCTGGTTATGATGATAATGGTCAGAAAAAACTAATTGATTCTATATCATACAGAAAAAAGGGTGTATTAAACTCTAATTTTCCAAACTGTTACTATAGAGGCTCATCAAATGGTTGGAAAAAAACAGCAATGACATTAGTTGACCATAATTTATGGGAAATAACTGTTTTAGCAACCTCTGGAGAGAATCCAGCAGAGTTTAAATTTTATACAGAACACTCAGGAGAGAAGTGGTATGGTGATTCTGATAAAGATGGTTTAGCTCATAGTAATGAAGAGAACAATATACCTTTTTCAAGAGGAGCTGGAACATATATTATAAAATTTAATGATTCAACAAGAGTGTATCAAACTTTTTTTATTGAATAGTGATAGTACTATTATTGAAAGTAGATTTATATAAAACAAACAAAAATTAACCAATTTTTTCATGTCTTTAACTACTAAAATGATAATTGTGTGTTTAATTTAAACTCTCTACCAATTCGATATGGTGTTGATAGATGTGTTTTATATTTTAAATCAGCAATATTTTCAATATTAAAAGAGATTTTAAATTGAGTAAAAATAGATTTTAATGGTATTTGTAAACCACTTTGAATATTGTAGATTGTGTAAGAATCACTTTGACTCTCTCCATCTGCAACTCTATTCTGTTCATTTTCATGATTTATTGATAAACCAAAGTGATATTTTCCAAATTTTTGAATATTGCCACTAATTTTTAAACCTATATTAATATTAAGTGGTGGAATGGAGGAAATAGGAGTGTCATTCTCTAAATCTTTTGCATATATATAACTTGTTGAAAAATATGCTTGAACTACTATTTTTTCTGGAATAACTTTAATTTTTTTTCCAATTTTTGATTCAACTCCTGCTAATAGAGATTTATTTGTATTTTGATACTGTAGTTCACAAATCTCTGCTACATTACTATCTTTTGTTGATGAGAAATTAATAAAGTTATCAACAAAATATATAAAGCTGTTTATTTCAAAATCAATCCATTTTGGTGAAAAAATAGTAGAAAAATCAATATTTAAGCTACTTTCAGGTTTTAGATTTGGATTTCCACAAGTGTAACCATAGCAGTTTGCTCCAGCAAAAAATATCTCTCTTAAATCGGGAGCTCGAAAAGAACGAGAAAGATTGAGTTTCATTGCAAATTTAGATATTGGGGAGTATAAAATTCCTATATTTCCAGAAAAAGAGCTCTCTGTTGTGGAGAGTTCATTCCAATTTTTACTTGATGAATCCCATTTTTCAGGATAAAATCCCTCTGTTTTAAAATAGTCTCCTCGAATAGATGTTATAATTGTAAAATTACCAAAACTACTCTCATTTTGAGCAAAAAAGGCTATTTGAAACTGATTATTATCTTTAAATTCAACTCCATGATCTATTAAGTAGTATTTTTTTCCATCAACAAAATCTTTTAAATAGTAGTTGTTTTCAGATTTTAATGTTTTATATAGTGTATCATAGCCAAAAATCAAATTAGATTTTTTACCATAATTTAAAACTATATGAGCATTTCCACCTAGACTCCACATATCACCATTTTTTGTTGTGTATGATTGAATATCTTTAAAATCATTATCAAAAATATCAACTCTTTGAACTCTATCATTTTTTGTATAAAACAGATTTTGTTCAAAATAGTTAAAAAGTATATTTTTACTTTTTTTATTTTCATATTGAT
>JAFGXH010000291.1 GCA_016936735.1 bacterium | reverse complement strand
TTGATACTATTATCAACAAATATCTACTCATTAGATTTTGAGTGGGGATTAAAAGCAGGAATAAACAGAAATGAGATGTATGTAACAAGATTAATTTCAGATGAAACAGGATTTGAAGAGAGATATGATTTTTTAATGGGAGCTGTTTTAAAATATGAAATAAATCATCTATTTGTTCAAATAGAGGCTCTATATAATAGAAAAGGGTTTATAGAAAATGGTTTTATTGGAAATATTTACACGAGATTACACTATTTTGATTTTCCAATATTAGTAGGACTTAGTTATTATGATATAAATCTTTATGTTGGATTATACTATTCAAAGTATATAACAAGTTATCAAGAAATAGACTATCATGATGATATAATATATGAAGATTATAGTGATTGGGGCAAGATGGATGAGGATTTAAAAGATTATGATTATGGATATTTGCTAGGATTTGGATATAGATGGAGAGATATATCTGTTGATTTTAGATACTCTAAAAGCAGAGTTAAGTATGAAAAAGGGGATTTTGATTTATGGTATTCTGGTAGGATAGATGGATTTGACCAATGGAGTCTTAATTTTACATACTTTTTTAAAATGTAGATTGTTGTAGGTTTTGTTTTTTATAAAGAAAAATAATTAAAAACCTACAGACATAAATTAAAGATTATCATCAATAATCTTTTTTCTAACAGCCATTAGTGTTTTTCCTAAAAGATTTTTTCCTCTCCATTTTGAGATATCCTCAATATTTGGATTATTTTCAGATAATCCAATTCCCCATATTTTATCGTATGGTGAGGCCTCAACAATAACTCTATTTTGAGTATCTAATAGTTGCTTTTTTAACTCTAAATTTTGAGAAAATTTAGCTAAACATGCATCAAACATAACAGACTCTCTTTTTGCAGACCAAATTGAGTCATCATAATTTTTAACTTTTCGCCCCAACTTTTTACACTCTAAAGGGTGTTGAGATGTTAATATCATCTCTGCAATATCTATATCATCAAAAACTATCGCTTTTTGATACATAAAATACTGCTCTGTAAATATAAATTCATTATCATCAATTATAAATTTTGAGGGATAAAAATTGGAATAGATATCATCATCTCCCCAAAAAAACAGGAACTTATCTGTGATTTTCATGTTAATCTCCTTCTAAAAATCTATCTTTTTTGAAAAAATACAGGTTTTTTCAAATATTTATCAATAGTTACTAAAGAATCTCTAAATGGTGAGTATAACTCATATGGAAAATCTACCCTTTTTAAACGAAAAGATATTGTAATTTTATTATCTTTTAATTTTGATTCAAATTTAAAAAACTCATTATCAATTACTCTGTTTTCAAAAGATAGAATCTCTAAATCTGAATCAAATTGATACTCATAAATCTCCTCAAAAAGATATGGATATTGATAATCATAATATCTCTCTTCAGATATATTTGGAGCAAATCTATTAACAAAAAAATCTCCATCCCTAAATAGAGGAAATTTTTTTAAACTTAACTCTTTTGGATATATATATGAAAAATCTGCTTTGAATAGTGGTATTACACCATTTTTTACATCAAAACTAGATAGTTCAATAGGATTGTTATAGTATTGCTGTATCATTAACTCAACCCTTTTTGATGTTGTTATTAAATCGATATCTCTTCTAAACATATCTGAAAAAAATCCCTCATATTGATAACTCATTGAGATATTAAGGGTCTCCTCTAAAGATGAGATTTTGAAACTAACTACTTTTCTTGAGCTTTTATTCTCTAATAATGGGGTTTTTATTTTCATTGATGTTATATGAAAACCACTTCCATTAGAGACATCCATTGGTAATTCGCCATAAGGTAATGAGTAGTTTGATAAGTCTAAATACTTATCCTCATCAAAAAGATAGACTATTGCATGATTAAAATATAGATATGAAGGGGTAGTTGATGGCAATTTACCTAAATCATAAGTTCTTATTAAAACAATCTCCCCCTCAATACCATAAAGCTTTAAAAGAGATAAAAAAAGTATCGATTTATCTTTACAATCACCTATTCTATTTTCAATAATCTCTTTTGGTAAAAATGGTTTATATGAGTGCATTCCAAGCTCAATTCCAACATATCTTATCTCATTTGTAACAAATTTATATATTTTTTTAATAATATCCTCTCTTTTCAGTGTTGAGGGTATTTTTTCAAATAATCTTTTTTTTATATTTTCTGGAATTGTATAGTCATGGTGCATCAATTTTTGAAACCAAAAGGCTAAATCATTCCAACTGTTAATATTTGATATAACAAAATAGGGTGCTTTTTGTAGAAAAGGGGGCGAAAATGGTTCACTTATAGACTCCTCAATATTTTTAATATTAAATATTTGATGAGTTTTCTGATTAATATTTTTTGTAGTTTTCTTTAAATTTGTTGAGCTAAAAATATTAATTTTCTCATTTTTAGGATAAATAACCTCTAACTCATAATTATTGATTGGAATTTTAGAGTATAATGAGTCGAAATAGCTTATAAAACCATTAAAATACTCTCTTTTGGAGCTACTTACTATTTTATATTTTGCAACTAGAAGAGTATCACTCTCTAATTTCCCCCTTAAATCATATTTTCTCATTTTATAATCAGAATATATATCACCTGTATTAAAAGGAGTTTCAGTTATAAACTCATGCACTCTTATTTTTGAACCATCAGAATATAAAAGATAGATATCAGCAGAAACAATTTTCTCCTCAAAATCTATATAACTTATCTCATAAAAATCACTACTTACTGTTTTATAAAAAATAGACTCCTCAATAGAGAACTCATATTTTCCATCTAATAAAAACTCAAACCTCTTTATTCGATTTAAAATTTTATCTTTTTCAGGAGTATCTTGAGGATAATTTATATTTAAATCACTAAATGATATATCCCTTTTTTTATATAAATCGATATTTTTTTGAGGAGATATCTGCTCTTTATGATAAAAATCAAGTAAAAACTGTTTTTTTATTAACTCTAATTTATCATCAAAGATATCCCAATCTTTAAAAAACCTCTCCCAAGTTAACAAAATACCCATATTACTAATATTATCTTTTATATAACTTAACAGAGCCACTTTTTCATCTATTGTAAATTTATCCTCTAAAAAATAGTCTGGCATAATAAGATGAATATCTGGGAAATCTTTTATTAGTTTTGTTAAAACCCTTTTTTTAGGAGCATCAAAATCCCCCTTTTTATACTCTTGATATTTTATATAATCTGGGTTCTCAAGATATTTTGTGAATAGGTATGGAAATCTTTTTTTAATACTCTCAGATAACTCTATTTTTTGTGGAGATATCTGATTTTTTTTAAATTTGTATATTGTAAATGGCTTAATTTTACTATTTTTAAATTTGATTTGAAAATGATTATTTTTAATATTAATCTCATCTATTTGAGTATTTTTAAAATCATCTCCATCTATTAAATTTTTAGTATTATTTTTAAAACTCTCTATTTTATATATATTGAATCGATTATTTGATATAAAAAGCTCAAAATCTTTCTCAAAATATCCATCTAAAACATAACAACCATCAAAAAGAGTTGGTAACTCTTTTTCTAAATCAATCATCTCTAAACTTTTTTGAAAAGAGAGTTTTTTTGAGAAAACTCTCTTTTTACAGTCTCTATAAAAAATAGCCTCAACATCTTTTATTGGATGTATATTTTTTAATAACTCTGATAACTCATCAACTCTATTTTGATTCAATAGATGTTTTTTTAAAAGATATGAGTGATAAGGCTCTATTTTTTTGGAATTTAAAAACTCCTCAAATCTATCAAAATTATCATGATACTCATACAATAGATCTATTAAAATAGCTTTTTCCTCAAATTTTATTGAGTTATCACTATATATTTTATCTAAATAGTCTCCAAATGTGTTTATATACAGATGTAAAATAAATAATAATATCATAAAAATCCTATATCCCTCACCCCCTATCCCCCTCTTACTCGCACCCTAAAAATGCTTTGCATTTTTAAGGAACCCGCTTCTACGTGGCGATGGGGAATTTTTCTTCTTTTTCATCTTTTTAGTAAATAAAATTAGCATTTTACCTACTTTTTAAGTCCCTCTCCAAGTATTGGGG
>JAFGXH010000290.1 GCA_016936735.1 bacterium | reverse complement strand
TTCAGAAAACTTTGAATGATATTCAGAAAACTTTGAATGATATTCAGAAAACTTTGAATGATATTCAAAAAACTTTGAATGATATTCAAAAAACTTTGAATGATGTTCAGAAAACTTTGAATGATATTCAGAAAACGTTGAATTATGTTCAGAAAACTTTGAATGATGTTCAAAAAACTTTGAATTTTATTTAAATTGATATTTATTAAAAGATATCTGTTTACTCTGATATAGTGATTCTCTCTATTTTTAGTTTCTGAACTCCATTTTCAGTATAGTTTATATATATTGTATATTCACCTATTTCACTAAATTTCATATTTATATAGTGAGATTTAGCAAAATTAGAATCAACATCTAAAAACATCTCATTTGATAAATCTTTTATATCTTCTGTTGTTATATTTTGAATACTACTCTCCTCTACAAATGGTTTTGATGTTATTGAGTGAGTTTTTATTAAACCACTTGGATATAAAGATTGAATTGAGATAGAGGATTCATGATAGGATTCAAAAACCATTTTAAAACTTTCATTTTTAAAAAATTGATTTTTAACCCTTTCTATTCTAAATAGTGATGGTTGAAAAAATATATTTCCAATAGTATCAATTTTACTATGAGTATCAATATCTTCTATATAATCATCTGGATTTAAACTTTGTAACATTTCATCACTTGATGTAAATTCATTAAAATTAGATTCTACAAAATGACATGTCATTGAATATGGTGTTGGATTATCTGTATATAGTTCAACTATTTTGGGATAGTAATTTTGAACAAAAATAGTTGGTTTAAATCTTCTTACCCCATTAATTATAGAAACCATTTTCATTTTAATATTAGATGGAGATGAGTTATGAATCATACCAACAAAAATATATCTATTACTAGAATTTAAAACATCATATGGAACATATTTACTTTGATATAAACAGATATTATTTTCACTATCTATAACATCAATAATATTAACCTGTGAAAGAATCTTCTCACATTTAGCCTCAAATGTAACTGCAACATAGATTTTTTCTAAAAATACTCCAGAGTAATTATTAAACTCTAAATCAATTTTTTGCTTAGGAATATAAATTAAATACTCATTGGATTTATTCCCATTATTAAGATTTTCACTAAAAATTTTATTAACAACAATAGTTGGAGAGCTATTAAGAGAAAGTAAGCCAAGAGGTTTATCATAAATGGGTAATTCAGATGTTAAAGAGGTAACTGTTTTTGAAAAAGGAACAGTAAAAATAAAATTACCACCATTAGGTATAATTGGTTTAGGATCTCTTTGAAGCTCTATCTCTTCTGTTGAATCTATTATTGAAAATATACTATTTTCATTATTTCCAAGAAAAAATTTAAGAAAACTAGTTGCAACTCCAATATATATTGAGTTTTTTGAAATTAATTTATAAAAATCAGTACTATTTTTATCTATCTCTTTCAAAAATTTTTTAAAAACTGAATTTTCATCAAAATATCTATCCATTTTATTATAAACTCTACTAATAAGAGTCTCAATACTTGCTTCTGTATAAATTAGAGGAGCTAAATATTTTGTTATAATTTTTTTACCCAAAATATCATTTTGAGATGTAATATTTAATCTTGAATTTCTATAATGATTATCATTAAAATCACTAGGAATTGCTCTACTCCAACCTTGAATCAATATATTAAAATATGATGTAGAGTCCTTTTTATTTATAAAAGGGGAATAATCAATATAAAAATCGGCATAGTTCCAATAATCATTAGAATTAAAATGGTTTAGAATAGCTGTTTGTCCTTTTATTTTATCTAAATTACTATAATCTAAAGCATAACTTAATCCTTTCTGATTTCTTAAAATACTATTTTTTTTATCACTATTTACTATTTGAGTTAATTCAATTGTACCCCAAAAATATCTTATACTAGAGTTAATAAAAACCCTCATAATACCTGTAAATCTATTATACATTACAATTTTTTTAGAAATAATAGCATTTGGATTACTCGTTTTATCATAATATAATAAAACCCATCCCTCTTCAGGTAAAAAATCATAAGGACATAATTTATCACTTGAGGATGAATAACAATCAAAATCATCCAAAGCTAATCCATTTGAAGCAAATAAGTTTCTTATAGGAGCATTGAGTTTCATCATTGGATTTTTAGCATCCAATAAAGGTAAATACTCTTTTCTCCAATCAAAAACACATTTTTCGTTCAAAATTAATCCATTTCTAATATAACCACTATCACATTGACATATTTTTTTATCTATATCTGTTTTGGAATCTGAAATCAATAAGCAGCTTGAATTCTCTCCACATCCATCATTTGAAATAGATGGATTATCATAACATGGATCAAAAACACATTTTTTATTATTAAAATAGAAACCCTCATCACAAGTTTTTATACCATTTTTAATTAAAGTTTCTTGAGTATTGAATCGATTGAAAACAACACTATGTGCAAATAGATTAATACTTAATAATATTATAAATATAAATTTCATAAAACTCTCCTAATATATAAAATAGCCAAGGCTATTTTATTAGACTAGATTTTTATATAAAAATTCAAGAAATTTTGGATAATGTTCAGAAAACTTTAGATTTTATTTAAATTGATATTTCAAACCAAGAAAAAGCTCTCTTCCTGCCATTGGAAAACCAACTTGTGTTTCATAATTCTCATCAAGAAGATTATTTCCTTTAAAATAAACAGAGAATCCATTATATACAGGTTGTTCATAAGTTAAATCTATAAGATAGTATGAATCAATAGTATTCCACTCTGTTGAAGTTGCAAGTTCATACTGTTTATCAATATATCTAAACGATAGAGATGCAACTCCACCAAATGGAACTTTACCAAAAATAGCCGCTTTTATAATATTTTTAGGTTGGTAAGCCATTTTATCATCTGGAAGTGTTTTTGAAACACCAGAAATAAATGTATAACCAAAAGAGAAGGCAACCATATTATAAATATATTTTGTTTTTCCACTTAATTCAAAGCCAGTCAGTGTAAACTCTCCAATATTTTGATTTTGACTAAGAGCTTTTCCATTTTCACCAATAGTTTCTGTTAGAACACTCTCTATTTTATCATCAACATTTGAGTAGAAAAAAGCCCCCTCTGCATTGAATAAAGGATATTCTGCTTTTACCCCTAACCAGATATGTTGAGCCTTCTCCTCTTTTAAATTTGGATTAGGCAAAGCTGTGTCAATATATCCTGAAAACATCTCTTTTAAA
Source organism: bacterium (assembly GCA_016936735.1). Classification (GTDB taxonomy): domain Bacteria; phylum UBP6; class JAFGXH01; order JAFGXH01; family JAFGXH01; genus JAFGXH01. The sequence goes on along the minus strand of JAFGXH010000290.1, from coordinate 6,781 downwards.
GTTGGAAAACGTGTCTTTTGAGACCAAGATAGATATAGATTTATCTCATCTGTAATCCAATATACTGCCCCTATTTGAGGATTAAGAGATGTTATTTGACGAAGTTTTCCATCAACAGTTGCCATATTCATATCAAATGCTAAACCAGCAGTAACTCCAAAATTAGAGAACTCTCCATTATACTCCCCTGCAAAAGAGAGGGTATCCATTTTATATTTCTCATACTCTGTTCCAGTTTCACCCTGCTGATGAACATCTTTTTTATAAAATCCTAAAAATGAGATTTTTTGTGTTTTTAAAAATCTGAACTCTGGATTAATATGAGCTCCATAACTATAATCATCATAAATACTATCCCATTGCATAGTAGTAAACTCTTTATCTTTATAGGCCTCTAATAGATTATAGTAACTATCATAAAAAAGTTTAGAGTTTATTTTAAAACTATCTGTTTTGAACTCATTTGTATAAACAATATTCTGTTTGCTCCATTCTGGAAATTTCCAATATCTTGGTTTTGGATTATCAACTTGAGGAGGAAGCTGTTTCTCCTCATCATAATAGTAGTATGTTAACTCCTGTCTAAATTTTGGTGTTAAATAGTGTCCTAATGTTAACATTGAGTAAACACCATCTCTTTCACTATTATCACGTAATCCTTTATCTCTTTTCTCATCAGAGGATGTTGGAAAACCATCTCTTCTCCAATATTGAGATGACAACATAATATAAAGAGTATCATTTGCAAAACCAGCACTTAAACCACTATTTGATGTTAAATCTGTTGATAATTCACTGAATGCCTTAAATGAAAAACCTTTTTGAGGTCTTTTTGTTACAATATTAACAACTCCTCCAAGAGTATTAGGCCCATATAAAACAGATGATATACCACTTGCAACATCAATCTGTTCAATCCATTCAGCACCCATTCTTGACATATCAATATCACCACTATATGGAACATATACAGGAATACCATTAATCATTAAAGGAACCTGTCTTATTGAAAAACCTCTTATTGTATATGCAGCCTCCTCTTTTGAGCCAAGATTAAAATGAACAGTTGGAAGTTCATCTAAAATCTCTTTAGCATCCTTTTTTTTCTGAATCTCAATATCCTCTTTTTTTGCACTTTGAGATCCACCAACATTGGTAATTACATCTTCACCAACAACAACAATTTCTCCCAAATTATCCTCTTTTGAGCTCTCTTGTGCAACTAAATTTAAAGCTAAAAAGGCTAAAAAAATAGATAAATATCTCATTACATTTCCCCAAAAAATGAACTTATAACATTTTTGACATAAGTAAGCAATAGAAAAAGTTTATTTATCTTAAGTAGTTTTTAAAAATAACTATTTTTTAGGGATTTTGTTTAATCTTTTTCTAAAAATATATAAAGAGAGTAAAAACATTAGGAATATATGAATAGGATTTCTTGAATTTAATGTTGAAGAGAATAGACAACCAGATGATGAGTTATTTTCTGTTTCAGTAAAACCAATTGGATGGCAATTCCCCATATATAACTCAAACCCCTCATCACAATTACAACTATAGATATTAGTAGTTATGATTTCACAAACCATCTGATTCTCTTTTAAACATGGATTTGGTTCACAAGGATTATTTTGTATCATTTCAATACAAATATCATTATCTAAAATATAACCACTATTACAATCACAACTATATCCATTTTCAGAACTATCTAATATACAGATCTCTCGATTAGCTTGAATACATGGATTAGGTTCACAAAGATTTGTGTTACTGATTACTCTTGTAATCTCTATCTCTTTGCTACTTTTTAGTTCTCTTAAATCAACAGCAGATATTTTAATACTATTAACCCCCTCAACAAGATTAAGTGTTACAGAGAAATCACCTCTTGAACCACTTAACGATACCTGTTTATACTCATCTGTTGTTAAATTTTTTACACCAATAATTGATAAATCTGAATCTACATCTGTTGCATAACCAATTATTGTAATAGTAGACTCCTCTATTGTTAAACTGTTTTGAGGTGATGTTACTACTAAAGTTGGTGCTGTATATGTTGGTTCAATATAATCAAATCTCATATTATCAAAATAGACTCTTTTACTTTTTATGCTACTAAAATCTGTTAATTTTACCCATCCAGAGACTCCTTGATTAAATTGATACTCACCTAAAGAGACCCAAGAGCCTTTAAATAGATCCTGATTTATATTTTTATAAACAACTCCATCAGCACTATTAATTTCATAATCTATTGTTGTTATAACATTTGTTGCTCCATCGTTTGGAATATAGACTTTTATCTCATAAAATCCTGTTACTGGAAGATTTGGTCTCCAAACTGCATAGGCTTCAACTCTTTGATCTGTTGTGTTTGTCCACCAATAGCTATCATTTTCACCATTTTTCTCATTTCTTAACATTGTCATGTTTGATGGTGCTGCGGTATGAAGATAGAAACCAATATTATTTGATGAGTAGTTATTAACATCTGTATATGATAATGTTTTATCATCAACCTCTATTAAAACCTCCGGTTTTTCATAGTTTGGTCTCATTGTAGAGAGCCAAGCAAATGTAAAAGTTGCTTGGCCATTATTAGCACCAGGCCAATCATAAATAGCTTTTTTACCATCTCTATTTAGATATGTTGTTTTATTTGCATCACCCCAAGGATCATTTACATATATCTGCTTTTTTGTACTATCATAAACTCCTGCAATAAGAAAAACATGCCCTAATGTTCTAATTGTTGCACAAAGAGGAAGAGGATTTCCCTCCAAAAGATGAGAGTTTATAAAATCAAATGTTGCACTCCATTTTGTTTCACTTAAAAAATTATGATTTGCAATAAAAGAGGTTAAATATCCTCCAGCTGGAGATCTATCACCTGACCACATATGACCATAACCTCCAGTATAGCCAGATGCAGATGCTTCAAAAGTAAATCCTCTCATTCTATATGTTTTAAATGTATAGTTTCCCCAATGTGTTACACCATCAACTCCTATATTATCCCAATGTGGAATTACTTTATGATATGCAAGTCCCATTAAAGCACTTGTTGGAGCACAAGAGGATCTTCTAACAGATTCTGAAACTTCAGAGGGATTATTATAAACTTGATGTGTATATGGAACCTCTAAATAGAAGCCATTTGCTGGAGTTATGTTTACACTTTTGTTTTTGGGGGTTATTTTATCAATATCATCATATTTTAAAAGCTCAATTAACTCATTTGTATCAATATCTATTTTATATACAGAGTTTTCAATTGCAAAAATAACACTACTATCCTCTTCTGAAAAGGATGGAGTTGTTGCTGATTGATTCTCACTACTAAAAACTATATTTTTATTAGAAGAGTTAATATCATAACTAAATATTTTAAAAATCTGTTTTGAGGAGTCTCCTAAAACCTCATCAATCTCATCAAAAACCATTTTTGATGAGCTTTTACTCCAGTTAAAATCATTTATAACTCCATTTGAAATAGTTTTAATATCTCTTTCATTAATACTGTAGAGTTTTAAACCATCACCAGTTGATAGAAAAGCTATTTTTGTCGAATCTGGAGACCATTTAGGGTTATAAAACTCTAAATTATCATCAGATATTTTTGCAATCGGTTTTAAATCAGATAGTTTTTTGTAATTAACTATATCTGTATCTTTTTGAATAAAATCAAAATTAAAATTTCGATTTTTAGTAAAATCTGTTTTTAAAGCAGATTTAAATATCTCTGTTTTTGTTATATCAAATATCTCAATCTCTCCAAATTGATTTTGAATTGCAATAAAATTGCTATTTGGTGAGATTGAAACAATATTTGAGTAGTTATTAATAGGATAAATCTCTTTTATTTTTCCATATTTTAAAATAAGATTTTGATTGTTTGTATATGCAACTACTCCTTGGTTTGAAAAGCTAAGTTGGCCTGCAAAATAATCAAAATTCTCTAAAATCTCTATCTTATTTGAGTCTAAATTAATAAATGCAGTTGATTGCTGCCCTTTATCATTAATCTGTTTAAAACCAATATATTTATTATCAGGAGATATTGTAAGAAATCTTCCTGAACCAAGTGACTCTGTTAAAAGAGTTACTTTATCATTTTTCAATAAATATATCCCATTATCTAACTCATTTGTAAAAATTAAATCCCCATTTTCTAATATAATTGGAGATTTAATCTCTGAGAAAATAGAGTTTTGAACTAATAGATAAAATAGAATCACTACAAAAAATATTTTCATTAACTACTCCTTAAAGAGTCTCCTTTTGAAAGAGTAGCAATATATAATAAAAAAATCAAACAATTTTGTATAAAAATTTAGAAATGAAATCCAAGTTGAAACTCAACACCCTCATTATCACCAGCAGTGGTTTTATGAATGGTATAAAGTAATTGAAGAGATAGAGAGAAATCATTGCCTCCAAAAATAAATCCACCTCCAGCTTTAAAAAGAACTCCAACATCCTCAAAATTTGAATCATCTTCATCATCTGGGTCTGTTTCATCATAATTTTCATCCTCAACCCAACCAATTCCCATTACCCCAATATCAAAACGTAAAAATGGGGAATTAATAATACCAAAAGGCATTATTAATGCACTATAAGAGAGACTAAGATATTGGCTATCATCATAACTTTCATCTAAATCAACAATACCAACTCCAACAGTAAATCCAGATAACCAAAAACCTACTTCAGGAATAGCATATATTCCATACTCTAAACCTATATGCTCTGATGCAGGATGTTCAAACTCTTGAAACCCACCACCAAAAGATAACATCTGAAGCATAGTTTTATCAAAACCATCATCATCCTCATAATACTCCTCTTTTGTTGTTGTATGAGTTGTTGTACTATTTTTAGTTGAGAAGTTGGAATCCTCAAGAATAGGTTTTTTCTCTACAGAGCTATTTTTAAGCTCATTATTTTTAGCTTCATCTCGATTTTCAGAGGTTTTTTCTGTTGTTGTAGAGTTATTACTCTCTTCTAAAGAGCTTTCTGCTTTTTTATTTTTTATTTTCTCTCTTAAAGAGTCCATTGCTTCATCATCTGTCTCTGTATCAAAACTATCTAAAGATTGATCCATCTCCTGAAATTTATCCTCTTTAACAGTATCATTTGCACCCAAAACAGTCAAACTCATACATAATAAAAATACAAAAACCAAAAACTTTTTCATACTATCTCCAATAATAAAACAGTAATTAGACGATGATATAATGAAAATATTCAATAGAAAAACAATTAATAAAATTTCACAACTTTTTTATATTATTTTGAAAAATAAAGATATATTTAAAGAGAATTTATGAAAGATTAAAGAACATAACCAAGTTCAAGCATAGAGTTTGCAACTTTAATGAAACCACCAATATTAGCACCTTTTTGGTAATTGATATAACCATCAGCCTCTGTTCCATATTTAACACAGGTATCATGAATATTTTTCATAATTCCAAATAGTTTTTGGTCAACCTCTTCTGCTGTCCAGTTTAGTTTCATTGCATTTTGACTCATCTCAAGACCTGATGTTGCAACACCACCTGCATTAACAGCTTTTCCTGGGCCATATAGAGCTTTATTATGATGTAAAACATCAATTGCCTCTGGAGTACAACCCATATTTGATGCCTCAGCAACAATTTTACAACCATTTTGAACAAGAGTTTCGGCATCTTTACCACCAAGCTCATTCTGTGTTGCACAAGGAATTGCTATATCACATTTAACTTCCCAAGGTCTTTTATTTGCAACAAATTTAGCACCAAATTTCTCTGCATAAGGGGAAACAATATCATTATTTGTTGCACGAAGCTCAAGAAGATACTCAATTTTCTCTCCAGAGATTCCTGCTTCATCATAAATATATCCATCAGGACCAGAGATTGTTACAACTTTTGCACCAAGCTCTGTTGCTTTAAGAGCAGCACCCCAAGCAACATTACCAAAACCAGAAAGAGCTACAGTTTTTCCTTGAAAACTATCACCCATAGTTTTTAACATCTCATCAACAAAATATACAGCACCATAACCAGTAGCTTCAGGACGAATTAAACTTCCACCCCAAAGAATACTTTTACCTGTTAATACTCCATGATGTTGATTTGTAAGACGTTTATACATTCCATACATATAACCTATTTCACGACCACCAACACCAATATCACCAGCAGGAACATCCATCTCTGGACCAATATGTTTGTAAAGTTCCATCATAAAAGATTGGCAGAAACGCATAATCTCATTATCAGATTTTCCTTTTGGATTAAAATCTGAACCACCTTTTCCACCACCCATTGGTAAAGATGTGAGGCTATTTTTGAAAATCTGTTCGAATCCAAGGAATTTTAAAATACTGAGAGTTACAGATGGGTGAAAACGTAATCCACCTTTGTATGGTCCAATTGCACTGCTAAATTGAACACGAAATCCACGATTTATCTGAATTTCACCACGATCATCAACCCATGGAACTTTAAACATTACTGTTCTTTCTGGTTCAACCAATCTCTCAAGAATTTTAGCATCACGATAAACAGGATTCTCCTCTAAAACAGGAATCAAAGATTGTAAAACCTCTTTTGCTGCTTGAAGAAACTCAACCTGTTCTGGATATCTTTTCTCTAAATCACGAACAACTTCATCAACATAGTGTTGCATAAATGCCTCCTCTTCATCAGAATTAAACAGATAAATTGTAAAAAAATAACACAACCAAATTTCGTTTTGAATATAGCATATTTTTTAAATT
>JAFGXH010000289.1 GCA_016936735.1 bacterium | reverse complement strand
AAGATATAAAATTATTACATGAACAGCGGGTTTTAACCCGCTGAAAGTGATAGATATTTTATTATTTGAGTTGTGTGGATGCGAGTAATTTATCTTTTTTTTATAACATAGAAAGTTGGAGGGTGAATGTTTGAAAAATTTGACCCAAGAGAGGGAAAAAAACTTGAAATAATGAATGAAAATGGTGAAATAACTCCTATAAATGAGATTCCTCTTATGAATGATTCTCAAATATTAGAGGGATATCTAGTTATGCTTAAAACAAGAGTTGCAGATGAGTGGGCAATTAGCCTTCAAAGGCAGGGAAGAATGCCAACATTTCCTCCAACAAAAGGACAAGAGGCAATACCATTAGGGGCATTAATGGCTCTTAATCAGGATGATTGGTTTGTTATTGCTTATCGTGAACTATCTGGCTGGTTATATCGAGGAATTCCATTAAGAAACTGGTATGGGTACTACTATGGAAATGAGAAATATGCTCACCTACCAACAAATAAATATCACACATTTCCACCATCAGTACCAATTGCATCTCAACTGCTTCATACATCTGGACTGGCCTATGCAGAGAAATTCAAAAAAACAGGCCGTTTAGCTATTGGTTTCGTTGGTGATGGTGGAACATCTGAAGGAGACTTTCATGAAGCTCTAAATTTTGCAGCTGTTTGGAAAGCTGGTGCAATATTTATAATTCAAAATAATCACTATGCAATATCATGCCCTCGAGAAAAACAGACAATTACCCCAACTCTTGCTGAAAAGGGTTTTGCATATGGAATTCCAAGTATTCAAGTTGATGGGAATGATATATTATCTGTTTATGGAGCTGTTAAAATGGCTGCTGAAAGAGGTAGAAATGGCTTAGGACCAACTTTAATAGAGGCAGTAACATATCGCCTTGGACCACATACAACTGCTGATGACCCTACTTTATATCGCTCTGAAGAGGAGGTTGAGCTTTGGAAACCAAAAGATCCATTAATTAGAACTGAAAAATATCTACTATCAAAAGAGTTATTAACATCAGAAAAAATAGAGGCATTAAAAGAGGAGTTTTTAGCATTTGCAAAAGAGGAGTTTCAATCTGTTGAAACTAGTGAAGATCCAACAATTGAGGAGACATATAACTATCATTATAAAGAGCTACCTGAAATTATGAAAGAGCAACTCAAAGAGAGAAAGGAGAGAAAATGAGAGCATTAACACTACTAGAGGCTGTAAATGATGCATATAAAACAGAGATGAGACTAGACCCATTTATTGTCACTTTTGGTGAAGATGTTGGTGTTGAGGGTGGTGTTTTTCGTGCAACAACAGGAATTCAAAAGGAGTTTGGAGTTGAAAGATGTTTTGACTCTATTTTAGCAGAGAGTGGAATAGCAGGAACTGCAATTGGTATGGCAGCAGCAGGTTTGAAACCAGTTATAGAGATGCAGTTTAGTGGTTTTGCTTGGCCCGCATTTAATCAAATTGTTAGCCATATTGCACGTTTTAGAAATAGAACTAGAGGTGCAATCACTATGCCTATTGTTATTAGAATGCCTTATGGTGGAGGGATTAGAGCACTTGAACATCATTCAGAGAGCTATGAAGCAATTTGGGGTCATATTCCTGGATTAAAAGTTGTAATTCCATCAACACCTTATGATGCAAAAGGTCTTCTTATCTCCGCAATTAGAGACCCTGATCCAATAATATTTATGGAACCCAAAAGAGTCTATCGCTCTATTAAACAGGAGGTTCCAGAGGGAGCATATACAATTCCAATTGGAAAAGCAAAAGTTATATCTGAAGGAGATAGTTTAACAATGGTCTCCTATGGTGCTCAAATGAAAGAGGCAACAGCAGCTGTTGGAGAGTTAAAAAAACTTGGAGTATCTGTTGAATTAATAGATTTAAGAACAATTTACCCTTATGATAAAGAGACAATAATCAACTCTGTTAAAAAAACAGGACGTTTTATGGTTGTTCATGAGGCTCATCAAACATTTGGAGTTGGTGCAGAGCTTATAACAAAAGTTGTTGAGGAGGCCTTTTTATATCTTGAGGCTGCCCCAGTTAGATTAACAGGACCAGATACAATATTCCCTCTTCCAAGAGGAGAGAGATATTTTATGATATCAACAGATGAGATTGTTAAAAATGCTAAAAATTTAGCATTTTACTCTATATAAATAAAAAATTTAATTTTTATGAGGATATAATGGTATTTGAATTTAGATTTCCTGATATTGGAGAGGGTGTTCATGAAGGAAAAATTCTCCAATGGAGTAAAAAAGAGGGTGAATTAGTAAGAGAGGGGGATATTCTTGCAACTGTTGAAACAGATAAAGTTGTTGCGGAGATTCCATCTCCTAAAGAGGGAGTTTTAGTAAAAAAAGGGGCTTTTGAGGGACAAATTATCCATGTTGGAGCTATTTTTGCAATATTAGATACTCAAAATAGTAGTGATAACTCAATTGAAGAGAGTAAAAAACCTTTAAAAGAGGAGAATGCAGGAGTTGTTGGTGAACTTGAAACATCAAATGGATTTGTTATGCCATCAAGTGGAGAGGGAATCTTAGAGCATGATATTGAAAATATCTCTTTAACATCAAGAAAGTCAGTTTTAGCAACTCCAGTTGCAAGAAAAATGGCATCTGATTTAAGTGTTGATATCTCAAAAGTTAAAGGAACAGGACCATCTGGAAGAGTTATGAAACAGGATATTTCCGATTTTTTAACCACCTCCAAAATAAAAGATAAAACAGATGAAAAACCAAATGAGTTTACTAATTTAGACCTAAAAAACAGAGAAGAAAAAAATAGTAACAAAACCCACCCCCAAACCCCCTCCCTAGAGGGGGCTTTAATAAATTCAGAGAAAAACAGTAAAAACTTTTTAACAACAGATGATTATAAAGTTGAAAAACTTTCACAGCTAAGAAAAACTATTGCAAAAAACATGACAGAAAGCCACAATATTCCAACCGCTTTAGTTCAAGATTTTGCAATAATAGATCAAATTGTTGCATTTAGAGATAGAGTAAATCAAAATAGAGATGAACGAATTAGTTTTCAACCAATTTTTATGAAAGCTCTTGCAGCAACATTAAGAAAGTTTTCAATAGTAAACTCAAATTTTCATCCAGAAAAAGAGGAGATTTATATTTTTAGTAGTATAAATATTGGAGTTGCGGTTGATACTCAATTTGGTTTAATGGTTCCTGTTATTAAAAATGTTGAATCTAAATCTATTATAGAGATTAATAAAGAGATGAAAACTCTTGTTGAAAAAGCAAAAAATAGAACAATAACTCTTGATGAGATGAGAGGTGGAACAATCACAATATCAAACTATGGCTCTTTTGGTGGAGTTTATGGAAAACCAATGATTCTTCCTCCTCAAACTGCCATTATTGGCTTTGGAAGAGTTCATCAAACACCTGTTGTACAAAATGGAGAGATTGTTCCTGCAACTATTCTACCAATCTCACTACCTTTTGACCATAGAGTTATTGATGGTGCAACTGCAGGGAGTTTTTTAACAGAGTTTATTAAGACTCTCTCTAATATTGACTACTTTTTAGTACATATTTAAAAATATAGGAGTTTTATGAACTATTTTGATTTAATTATAATTGGTTCTGGACCAGCAGGATATGTTGCTGCACTACGAGGAGCTCAAAAAGGGTTAAAAACTGCACTGATTGAAAAAGAGAGTATTGGTGGAGTATGTCTTAATTGGGGCTGTATTCCATCAAAATCGCTTTTAGCATCAGCTCAACTTCTTGAAAAAATAAAAAAAGGGGAGGAGTTTGGTCTTACTGGTGTAGATTTTAAAGAGATAAAACCAAATTGGGAGAAAATGAAACAACGTGCCTTTAAAGTGGTTGATAAATTAACAAAAGGGGTTCAAACTCTTTTAAAAAAGGGAGGAATCACAATTATTACAGGTGAAGCTACTCCAATATCATCCAGAGAAATTAAAGTTAATGAAGAGATTTACACAACAAAGAATCTTATTATTGCCACAGGAAGCAGTTATGAAACTCCTGAATTAAATAAAGATACTAAAATCTACACCCCTAAAACAGTTTATAGCATTGAGAAACTTCCTGAAAAAATTGTTATTGGTGGTGCAGGAGTTATTGGAATTGAGTTTGCTCTTCTTTTTTCACTTTTAGGGGTAAAAGTTGAGATTCATGAAAAAAACAGTCAATTTATGGAGTATCTTGATAGAGATTCACATGATTTTTTAACAAAAACATTAAAAAAAAGTAAAATAGATTTACAACTTTCTAAAGAGTTTACTATTGAAGATAGAAGTGAAAACACAGCTTATCTCTCTGCAATATCAAGAAAAGGAAACATATCAACACTTAATAATCTTATAAATCAGGGTCTAACAGTTGAAAACAGTTTTATTAAAACCGATTTAAAATGTAGAACAACATTACCAAATGTTTATGCAATTGGTGATGTAAATGGAAAAATCATGTTAGCACATGTTGCATCAACAGAGGGCTCCTATGTTATTGATACAATTCTTGGAGAAGAAAAAGATATCCCTTATGATATGATGCCATTTAATCTATATGCCTCAACAGAGTTTGCCTCAATAGGATTAAGTGAGGATAGAGCAAAAGAGCAGGGTTTTTTAGTTGAAATAGGAAAATTTCCACTTTCAGCAAACGGAAAAGCTCTTGCAGATGGAAATTCAGATGGATTTGTTAAAGTTATTTACGAAAAAAAATATGGAGAGATTTTAGGAGTTCATATTGTTGCACCAAATGCTACAGATTTAATTGGAGAGGCATCACTTGGAATGAGATTAGAGTCAACAATTTGGGATATTGCAGCAACAGTTCACCCTCACCCAACTCTAATTGAAACATTTTTAGAGGCCTCTTTTAAAGCAATGGGTGAACCTTTACACATAACATAAATTTTTGATTTTTTATAAGAAAAAAGATTAGATATCTTTAACACATCTAAAACCATATGAGTCTAAGCTATTTTTAGGATTGCTAATTGTTTTTCCTGATGAGTTAATATCACTTTTAGAACTACTCCAACCACCTCCATGTAAAATTTTATACTGTTGATTAGTTCCAAGCCAAGAGTCTGTCCATTCAATTACATTTCCACCCATATCATAAAGATTGTACCCATTCTTTTTTTTCAATCCCACTGGTTTTGTTCCAGATTTATCTGAATTATCTTTATACCAAGATAATTCATCAATATTATTACCACCAATATATCGATTGTTTTCACCACCTTTTGCTAGAAAAATCCACTCATCTGTTGTTGGTAATCTTTTTCCAACTGATTTACAATACTCCTCTGCTCCATAGTAGTTTACACAATTCATTGGATGATTTTTTTTCTCTGAGTTTCCATAATTACAAAACCTATTTTTAGATTTACTATACTCTAAAAAATTCTCCGATTTACAATTTTTAGAATCAACACATTTTGAGAACTCCTCTACTGTAATTTCATAGGAGTCTGCAACTATTTTTTTTCCTGAAATCTCAATAGGTTTAACCTGATTAATCTCTTTTGAGGAGTTCTCTATTTTTGATTTATCATCTATTTTTTCAATAGACTCCTCTCCCCAAATAATAAAAGATAAAAGTAGTAAAAAAACAGTAGTTTTTTTCATAAAAACCTCTTAATATATTATAAATAATTTAAAATACTAGATTCCATTATTAAATAAATTGTTATTTAATAATATTCCAAGCTTTGTAAAATTTTTTATGAATTAATTTTCCTTTCATGTTCCATTTTTTAACCTGACCTATATATTTTCCATTTTGATAACTGGACTCCTCTTTAAGCACTCCATTTTCATGCCACAATTTTGCCTTTCCATTCAAAACACCATCTTTCATGAAAACTTCACTTTTTTTATTTCCATTCTCATACCACTCTATAGCTAATCCATCATATTTTCCATTTTTATATGAACCTTTAAAATGTTGTTTTCCATTTTGATACCATGTTCCATATGGTCCCTCCTCTTTTCCATTTTGCCAGAAAGCCTCAAAATATTTTTGCCCATTAGGATGCCATTTAGTTACCATTCCATCAGTAATTCCCTCTTTCCAATGAATTTCAGCCTCCATTTTCCCATTTTCATACCAAGAGACATCAACTCCATCAGGTTTTCCATCTTTTAAATTTGCTTTTCTTTTCCATTGTCCATTCTCATATTTTGATGAAACAGGACCACTATAACGATTTTCACCAAGATAAAAAACCCCATCTCTCTCTTTTAAATCTCTAAACATTATATCTGTTTTTTCTGATTTAGGTTTTTCAACCTCCTCTTTATAAACAGGAAGGTCAATAAACTCTTCATCTTTTTCACATCCCCAAAGGGTTAATAAAATAAAAAATAGAGTCACCTTTCTCATTTTTCCTCTATATTTGGTTTTTCAACTATTATAACAGAATAATAGCCTACTACTATTATAACATATTTTTTTTTCTATTTTCTACATATTATAGGGAATATACAAAAAAAATATATATTTATATAACAAAAATCTTTTAAAATTCACAAAAAAAAGAGAAAATAGAGCTATTTTTATCGAGACAAATATTTATTTGATAAGACTACTATTGTTGCTATGATTTGTAATTATTCTCGTGAAAAAAGGGTATCTTTATTATCTATTATATCTGTACACCCCCAACCACTATCAACTCTTGTAGTAAAAAATTTACTATTCTCATTATCAGGCTCTATATCCATATCTTGATCTAAAAGACTACTCTCTGCACCTAAAACATTCTGCTCATCATACCAAGTAACATTACCATCAAAACTATCTTTTGATGTTATTTTTCCATTAAGAGTTGTTCTTGTTCTTTGAATCATATATATTTTTGAGCTTATTAATCCTGTTGATATCATTGTCATTCCAGGAAAGCCATCACTATCTTGATCAAAAACTCTTGAATCTTCAGAAGATTCTGGAAGCTCCTCATTCTCTGGATCAGTTAATCGTACTCCTCTATAATCAATTTTCTCTGGTTGATAAACATTAATATCTGCCCCATTTTTTGTTAAAGTGTATTGAGCTGTACTATTTTCAAGAGAGTTTATAAAAGCATCAGGAATAATAATTTGAACAGGTGCGATTCCATTTTGACCATTTTTAACATCAATATCACAAACTTTAGCACTCACATTAACTCTATTGCCAATCTGTTCTGCTGTTAATAGTATATATGTTTTTGTTGTTGAAAATGTATTAATTCCAAAAACCACTGTATTTGATTCAAAATGAAACAGTTGTGCCCATTTTCCTGAAAAAGAGTTAAACTCTCCCATATCTATTAAATCCTCAACACAATTACCATTCTCACAATGAAAACCACTACTACAAACTCCATTAGGATGCTCTATTGAACACTCATACTCTTGATAAATACAGACACCACCATTGCAAGAGTAGTTTTCTGGACATTTTCCATTTGGAAACTCTGTTGAACAGACACTTGCTTCACAAACTCCATTATTACATATTTCATTAGTTGGACAGACACCATTGGGATAGTTTATTGAACAGATTTTTTGAACACAAACTCCATTTTCACAAACTAAATTAGAGTCACTACACTCTCCTGTTGGATACTCATTTGAACAGATTTTTTTCTCTGATTCGCATAATCCATAATTACAAACCTGACCATCAGGGCACTCCCCATTAGGATTCTCTTCTGAACATATAATATTTGTGCTGTTTTTATCATCTCCAATTGTACAAGCACTTAAAAGTAACAGTAAAACAAAAAAAATGGCTATTTTTTTCATAAATCTCCTTTATAAAATATTTTAGTTATCTCTATTTTTGTCATACACAAAAATATATCATTAATAATATCATAATTATATGGAAAATATCTATATTTTAATTATGTAAATCAACTATTAAAGGATTTTACAAAAGATAGCAGATGATTATATTGGTAAATAGATTGAAAATGATGCACCTTTTTTTGAATCATTAAGAATAAGTTTTCCTTTATGTTTATTTACAATTATATCATAAGAGATTGCTAATCCTTGACCTGTACCTACTCCAACCTCCTTGGTTGTGAAAAATAGTTCAAATATTTTATCTCTTATCTCTTTAGGAATACCTTTTCCACTATCCTCAATAGTTATCTCAACAAAATTATAACTTTTTTTTGTTGTTATATAGATAACACCTTTTTGATTATTATTTTCAAGGAAAACCTCTTTTACAGCATATATTGAGTTCATTATCAAATTTATTAAAACCTGATTTATCTGTTCTATATTACAGTTTACCATTGGAATTGTAGTATCTAAATTTAAAATTAAATCAGAGTTGTATTTCCATTGATTTCTTGTTATTGTTTTGCAGTTTTCAATTGCATGATTTATATCTTGAGGATTTCTTGTTTCATTTCCAGTATGAGCAAACTCTCTCATTGCTCCAACAATACTTTTAACACTTGCAATTCCTGTTGAAATATCATCAAGTGCCGCTGGAATCTCCTCTTCAAAAAAGGATAAATTAGATATATCTCTCTCTTTTAAGATATTTTTAACATTTGGTTGGTTTATTAATTCTACAAGTTTTACAAATGTTTCTCCAAGAAAAAAGGAGTTATCCTGAATATATTGTAGAGGAGTATTTATTTCATGAGCTATTCCAGAAGCCAATCTGCCAACAGCCTCCATTTTTTGAGAGTGAGAGTAGTTTTCTATTAAATTTCGTTCTTTTGTTATATTAAAAAAGAAACCTGCTATTTTACAATCACTAGTATCATTAATATCTATATTTAACTCAATTCTTATCCATATATTATTGGACTCTTCTCTATTTAAGGGAACCTCTAATGTGATATTTGAATCATTATCCAGAATATTAGCTATCTGATTAAACTCTTTTATGTTTATAATATCTATATTAACAGAGTTTTCATCCACAAGCTCATCTCCAGAGATCTCTAAAATTATACTATTTTCTATTAATCTTGACCTAATTTTTTTATTAACATGAGATTTAATAGAATTGAAATTAGATTCAGATAAAAAATCACCTAATCCTAAAGAGTTTTCTAAAATATCCTTTTTAGAGTATCCATATTGTGATATATTGGTTGAAATGTTTTCAATTGTAAAATTTTCATCATAATTAGATACAAAAAAAACAATAGAGCTTTTTAAGGCGATTTTTTTTAAGATATTACATTCAAAAATTTCCATAACAGGCCTATAAACTTTTAATTTTAATCAAAACTTTGATTT
>JAFGXH010000034.1 GCA_016936735.1 bacterium | reverse complement strand
TTACCAAATAGTGAATCTAAAAATGTTCCAATATCATCTCATGTTGATATTTTTCCAACTATTATTGATTATTTAGGTGGAGATTTAAATAAATTATATCAATATACAAGTGGAAAATCTCTTTTAAAAGATAGAGATGATAAATATGTTATTACCTCTGCTCATGGATTTCCATTATTTGAGAGGAAAACAGCCTTAATATCATTAAATGGAAAGCTGTGGTTAGAAAAAATATCTGACTCTATTGATAAAATAAATGAGTTTTTAATATTAAAAAAAACAGATATTAATGATATTGAGATAGATGAGATTCCATATAAATTAAAAGAACAATTTGACGATTTTAAAAAACATGAGTTTGGTAGATTTTTTAAAAAATCAAAATAGTACTTAATAGAATGAGATTTAAAAATAAAACATAATATCTCTCTTTAAAAAAATATGAGAAGATAAAATTAAAAAAGAATATAGGAAATATTAGAGATAAGGTTGGATAAATAGTTGAAACTCCAAGTAATACAATTAACATAGGTGAAAGAGAGATTGATGAAACTAATAGTTTTGAAATAAACAGATCTTTTTTTTCTATTGGATATAAAAATTTTAACTCAGCATCTAAAAAAATAAAAAAATATGTTGGAATTAATAGTAAAAAAATAGAAATCAGAATAAAAATCTCGGTTTTTATTGTTATTGTTTTCATAAATATAAAAATAAAAAGTAAAATTATAGAGAAAAGATAGGTTAAAAGAGAGAATATTCTATACTTTCTTTTTAAAATAGAGATATCTTTTTTTATTAATGGAATTAACCTATTCTCTATTTTTAATTTTTTATACTCTTTTTTATTAAATAGATTTATGAAAAAAATTAAAAATCTCTCCTCCCAAAAACTACTTTCAATCTTATAGGAACCACTATCATATAGATATTGGTAATTATTAATAAAAGCATAAACTCTTCTAACATATTTAGGAAACACTCTAATTCCATAAATTAATGCTGTTGATGTTAAAATAACAGTTATATATAAAGGCTCTTTTATTAGATAGTTATTATTTAAGCCTTCAATTGCTTTCGCAACAAATATATGAATAATATTTACAACTGCAACAATAATTGCTGGTGCAAAAAGAAATGGAGAGAGTTTTGGATCTGTCCAACCACCACTTAAAATCTTTTTAAGTGAATCATAACTATCATCAAGAATAAATTTAGTTGTATAGGCATAAACACCAATTGTAGTTGCAACAAATAGTGGATGATAGAAAATCCATTGAATAGATAGTAGTTTTATTAAATTAAAATCTGGATAAATATGTGCAGAGAATAATAGCATCCCTAAAATTGAGAAAAAACTCAATTTTAAAATAGATTTTTTAATAAAAAAAGAGATTATCTCTCTATTTGATAATGAAAAATTATTTAAATATTTTATCTCTCTGTTTTTAAAAAAAAACTCCATTGCGAAAAAACTTAAAGGAGAGTATCCAAAAAGGAAAAAGTAGTATAAATCATCAAAAACTATAGATGATTTTCTAAAAAAAAGAGTAAAAAAAACAATCAAATAAAAAAATAGAAAAATAAAATATCTATTTTTTGAATAAGTTATAGCCCTTTTAGAGTTTATTTTTGAATAAAAACTGAATTTTTTCATATTTTCTCTGAGAAAAAATAAAAAAAGGGGCTTTTGCCCCTTTTTTTATAGAACTAAATTTAAATTAAATTATAATTCACCATCATTAGTCATACCAAAATCATCCAAACCTGCAGATTTTGATGTTCTATCTTGAGTTGTAACCTGTCTTGAAGCATCAACATTACCAGAAAGAGCATTGTTTGATGTTTGGAAAAGGTCACGAATATTATCACCAAAAATTGTTACAACACCAATTGCTGCAATAGCAATTAAAGCAACGATGATGATATACTCTGTCATTCCTTGTCCCTCTTCTCTTCTTCTTGCATTCATTAATTGTTGTTTCATAATCTCCTCCCGTTTAAAAACAATTATCAATCAACCTTCTATCTCAATTATAGAAAGTTTCTTAAAAAAAATCTATCGGTCAACTGTCGTATAGACGATTTTTTTTTAAAATAGAGTATTCTATTTTTTTAAAAGATTCTCTCTTAAACTCCATAAAAGGTTTAAAAGGGTTTTTTGTCTATATTCACCTGTTGAGCGAATATCATCAAGTGGTATCACATCTTTTGAAAGATACTCTAAAAGTGTATCTTTTGTCAAGTCCTGTTTTAAAAATATTTTTTCTACCTCTAACAATCTTTTAGGAAAAGCAGATACACTTCCAGCAGCTAAAATAAGCTCTTCATCTTTTAAAGAGTGTGCAAGTGATACTTTTGATATAAAAACAGCTTTTCTACTTCCAACCTCTTCAAATCCAGTTGAGATAAACTGTTTTTTCTCAATAACTATTTTAGAGATAAACTCTCCCCTCATAATATCCATCTTTTTATATCCCAAATAGAAAGATGATAATTTTATCTCTCTTTTTGAATTTAAAGATGTTAACTCTATTGTTGCATCATATATCAAAAGAGCTGGAACAGAGTCTGCTGCTGGCGAACCATTTGCTATATTTCCTCCAATTGTTCCCATTGCCTGAATAGTATAACCACCAATTGTTTTTGCAGCATGAACAAGCTCAAAAAGATGTTTTTTAATAATTGGGTTATGTTGAATATCTTTGAATGTTGCCATTGCCCCAATATAGATGTTTTTATCATCCTCTACTATTTCAGAAAATTGAGATTTTATTTTTGATACATCTGCAAAATATAATCTTTTTTCACCACCTTTTCTAATAGATGGAATAATATCTGTTGCTCCAGCTAATATTCCAGCCTCTGAACCATATTTTTTAAGAAACTCACAAAGCTCCTCTTTTGTTGATACAGAAAAAATATTTTTTTTGTTTGAATTAATGCTATTCTGTTTTTTTTCAGTTGTTAAGTCAATAAAAGTAGCCTCTTTTTCAGAATTTTTAGAACTATTTTCATTTTTTTCAAAACTCATTAAATCATGACTCTCCTGTATTCCATCTATAATTTTTGAGTAACCAGTACAACGACAAAAGTTACCACTTACGGCATGTCTAATAGAGTCAACATCTTTTGATCCACCATTCTTAAGATAGTGGTAGGCAGAAATTAAAAATCCAGGAGTACAAAATCCACATTGAACTGCCCCAGATCTCATAAAAATCTCTTGAATTGGAGCGAGCTTTCCATCTTTTTCTAGCCCTTCAATTGTTAATATTTCACTATTATTGGCTTGAATTGCAGTGGTAAGGCATGCCAATCTTATCTCATTATTCATAATGATTGTACAGGCTCCACATTCACCCTCTCCACAACCCTCTTTTGTTCCAGTTAGATGCAAATCCTCTCTTAAAACATCTAATAATCTTCTATCCTCTAAAACACCATCAATAGTATATCTTTGACCATTTATTACTAATTCTAATCTCATTTTATAAGCCTCCTATAAATCTCTTTCATAGGCCTCCATTATCTGCTCAGGAGAGAGTGGAAGCTTTGTTAAATGTATTCCTAAAGCATCTTTTATTGCATTGTTTACAGCTGGAGCACCACCATTCATAGGTAACTCACCAATCCCTTTTGCACCAAATGGGCCATAACTATATGGATTATTTAAAAATGAGACATCCATTTTAGGAATATCAACAATTGATGGAATAATATAGTTTGTAAAATCGGCATTCCAAAAACGACCATTTTTAAATATTATATTCTCATAAAGAGCATATCCCATAGATTGAACAATTCCTCCTTCAATCTGTCCTGAGGCTAAAATAGGATGAACAACCTCTCCTATATCCATTACCGATATTATGTTTTTTAAAGTTACCTCAAAACTTCTTAAATCAACCTCAATCTCAACACCATAAATTGCCCATGCATAAGTTCCATAGGCATCTCCACGATAGTTTACATCATCCCATTTAATTTTTGGTGGTTGTAGATGTTGTTGAAAAAATGATTCACTCTCTTTGTCCCCTAAATATTGAGAAACTTTCTCTAAATAATCATCTAAACTGTTGTATTTAATAGCATCTCGCATTTTTACACAGGCTCTTCTTAAAACCTCTCCTACAATCATTGTAGTTCTTGATGCAACAGTTGGTCCAGAGTTTGGTACTTTTTGAGTATTAACCTCCTCCATATAAATCATATCAAAAGGCAACTCTAAAGCCTCTGCAACAATTTGAGATAAAACAGTGTGAGCACCCTGTCCCATCTCTGTATTTGCAACTAAAACAGCAACTTTTCCATTTTTATCTAATCGAATACCTGCTATTGATGCAAGTCTTACCTCTCCACTTCCAGTAAAACCTGCTCCATGAAAAAATGTTGCTATACCAAAACCTCTTCTTTTAGTATTACTTAAGGAGTTAAAATCATCAATCTCTTTTCGCAAAACTGGATAATTAACTCTTTTTAGTAACTCATCATAAACCTCTCTAATCATTACATCATTTTCAAGAAGTTGACCTGTTGGAAAAGAACCTCCACGTTGTACAAAATTTATCTCTCTTAGTTTAAAAGGAGATATTCCCATTTTTAATGCACAGTAATCAATATGACTCTCTGTTGCAAAAAATGATTGAGGTGCACCAAATCCTCTAAATGCACCATTTGGTGGAGTATTTGTTGCAACAATTATACCATCTATTTTTACATTAGGAATCTCATATGGTCCAAAAGCATGTAGCATTCCTCTTGCAAGAATAACAGAACTCATTGTTTCATATGAACCACCATCAAGAATAAACTCCATTTGTAGTGTTGTTAATTTATGATTCTCATCAAATCCCATTTTTATTGTAGTTTTTGATGGATGTCTTTTTGTTGTAATAGAGATATCTTGAGCTCTTTCATAAACCATTTTAACTGGTTCATTTGCCTTCATTGCCAAAAGAGCTGCATGAGCACCTAAAATAGATGGATAATCCTCTTTTCCTCCAAAGGCTCCACCAACATAGGCTTGAATTATCTCAACATCTTTATCCTCTTTATGAAAAACAGTTTTAATACTTGCTTGAACATAATATGGACATTGCATTGAGCCTTTTACAACAATTTTCTCACCCTCCCACCAAGATATTATTGCATTTGGTTCAATATACATCTGCTCTTGATGAGGTGTATAATATATATCCTCAAAAACATATTTTGCATTTTCAAAACCACTTTCAATATCACCACGCTCTATCTTTCTTTTTTTAAAAATATTTTGAGGAATAATCTCTTTTTTTAGTGAAAGTGATTCATCAATTGTTGAAACATAAATGGGATTCTCCTCTATTTCAATTTTTATATTTTTCAGTCCCTCTTCTAATTGATGTTTATCTCTATGTGCTAAAAGTGCAATTGGCTGACCCCAATAACGAATCTCTTTTGTTGCTAATAGAGGCATATCACTTACAACACTTTCAACCTCATTTTCACCAGGAATATCAGAGGCATCAACATAAACAAAATCACTCCAATCAAAATCTGGATTTTTTATAACCCCTTTTAAAACACCAGAGACCACATTTGAACCAATTTGTGCTCCCCAATAAAATGAATCTGGTTGTATATCATCTGTGTATTTTGCTGCACCTGTAACCTTCTCTTTAACATCAACTCTGGTTACATTTGCTCCAACAACCTTATGTTTCATGAGTCCCCCTAAAAAATTACAACTTTTTGTATAAAAAATAGAAAACCTGATTTTATTTTGTATAAAAACAGATTTTTATTACAATTTTCTATATCAAAAAATTGCTAAAACCCTTATAATCAGCTAAATTTTATTTGTTTTTAAAAATAATGTCAATCAATAAAAAAGATGTCACAAAAAAATCAATTTTTATCCACTATTTATCTAAAAGCCTTTTTCCAAACACTCTTATTCCAATTAATCCTGCTGGAGCAGTTAGCAATATTGATAATACAGCAATTGAGAGTATAACATTTCCCTCTTTTATTCCTGATGCAAGAGGAATTCCCCCTAAAGCTGCTTGAACTGTTGCTTTAGGAAGGTAAGATATAACACAAAATAGTCTCTCTTTTTTTGTTAATTTAGAGAATGATGTTGCAATTATAACACCAATTGAACGAAAAATAAGCCCAAAAAAAATTGCTAAAACAGTTAATATGCCTCCAGAGATGGCAATTTTTATATCTATTGATAATCCAATTATAACAAAAAGTGTTATCTCTGCAAAAAACCAGACAATTTTTAATTTTTTTGCTAACTCATCAGACTTTTGATTGAGTTTATCTGTTAAAATATATCCAATTGTCATTACACCTAGAAGAGGGGCTATTTTTATAAAATTACCAAATTCAACAAATAATAAAGATATTGTTAATAAAATTAGGATTTTTTCAGTTGAATTGATATTTTTATGTTTTTTAAAAATATAGTATAAAATAAATCCTAATAAAACACCTAATAGAACACCTAAAATGATTGAATATGGAATTGATAATAGTGTAAAAATAATAGATTGCTCTATTTTTGATGTTGATATACCTAAGAAAATCGTGAAAAATGTTATAGCAAAAACATCATCAATAGATGCTCCAGCTAAAACCAATGTTGGGACCTCATTTTTTTTACCATATCCATTCTCTTTTAAGTCAAGCATAGATGGAACAACTACTGCTGGTGAAACTGCAGCTAACATAAAAGCAGTTACCCCTGACACACTCCAACTAAAATCAAAAAAATATCTAAAAAATATCATAAGAGATACTCCCTCAAAAACACATGGAACCCAGCTTAAAAAAAAGGCTGTTTTTCCAATCTGCTTTAGTGTCTCCCTTTTTATTCCAAGACCAGAACGGAGTAAAATAACTGTTAATGCAAATATTTTTAAAACTGGTGCAATACTCCATAATTCACTAAAATTTTTGAAATATGGAGATAATATTACCCCAAAAAGAACCATTCCAAAAACAGATGGTAAAGCCATTTTTGCTGATATTTTACCAAAAAACCAACCACCTAAAAAAATTATTATAAAAATCATTAAAAGTGACATAAAATAGATCCTTAAAAACTATTTAACCCACTGAAAAATAAATAAAAAATCATTTTAACTATTTTGTAAATCCTAGCTTATACATATTCCAAGGAGAAAGTATCTCATCAAGCTCCTCTTTGGGGAGAATATTCTCATCAACAACAATATCATAAACAGTTCTACCACTACTTACTGCTTTCTCTATTATCTCTTCAACTTTTTTATAACCAATTATATGAACCAATATTGTTGCAATTGATGGAGTCTCTTTTACCCGTTTTTCACAAATCTCTCTATTTGCAACAACACCAGAGATACAACTTTTATCCATTTTCTCTGTTATTGATATCAAAATATTAAGACTCTCTAGTATTGAGAATGATAAAAGAGGAAATAGATGATTTAACTCTAAATTCCCCATTCCAGCAACTAAAGATATTAATTGATCATTTGATATAACTTTTAATGCAACCTGAACTGCTGCCTCTGGAATAATTGGATTAACTTTATTTGGCATTATTGATGAGCCAGCCTGAAGGGCTGGTAAAGTTATTTCACCAATTCCTCCATAGGGACCACTACTTAAAAATCGTAAATCATTAGCAAGTTTCATTAATGTTGAGGCATATGCCTTAAGAATAGCAGAAACCTCAACAAAAGGATCTAAATTTTGAATAGAATCAACTAAATTCTCCCCTCTTGATATAACTAAGCCTGTATTCTGTTTTAAAATAGATACAACTTTAAAAATATACTCTCTTGGAGCCCCAATTCCTGTTCCTAATGCAGTTCCACCTAAAGGCACAATTTTAATTCTCTCTTTAGATTTAAAAACTCTCCATCTATCTCGTGCAATGGCATCAGCAAAAGCCCCAAAACTAATTCCTAATGTTATTGGAACCGCATCTTGAAGCTCTGTTCTTCCTAATTTTACTATATCCTGAAACTCCTTTTCCTTTTTTTGTAGAGAGTCCTGAAGTCCTGTTAAAACTTTTTCTAATTTCAATAGTTTTCTTTGAATAGCAACTATAAGTGCTGTTGGATATGTATCATTTGTTGATTGATGCATATTAACATGATTTAATGGATGAACAAAATAGTCCCCTAAAGATTTTCCAAGAATCACAGATGCTCTATTTGCTATAACCTCATTAATATTCATATTTGTGGAGGTTCCAGCCCCACCCTGGAGGGGGTCTACAACAATAAAATCATGTAAATCTCCATTAATAATCTCTCTACAAGCCACTAATATAGCCCCACCTCTCTCTTTATCTATATATCCAAGCTGCATATTGGTTTCTGTACAGGCCTCTTTTACCTCTGCATATGCAATAATAAACTCTTTATCTAATTTATAATTCGATATTGGAAAATTCTCTAATGCTCTTTTTGTATGAACTCCATAATATGAGTTTATATCAATTTGAACATCTCCAAATCTATCTCTCTCTACTCTATAACTATTTTCCATAAAAACTCCTTAGAAAACAGATTATAATATAACATATTCACAAAAAAATAAATATATATAGAGTATTAAATAGCCTATTTTTTGAAATAAAAGTGATTAAAATGAAATGAAATTTTGTATGATTCAAAAAAGCTTGATTTTTAAATTGAAAAAAAATAGAGTGTTTTTAGCACTTATTATGAGGGATTTATGAGAATTCAGGATATTTTGAGAAAAAAAAGAGACAAAGAGAAATTAACAAAAGAGGAGATTGTATTTCTTATTAATGGATATACATCAGGGGATATAACAGATTATCAGATGGCTGCATTTGCTATGGCAGCATTTTTAAATGGTCTTGATGCAGATGAAACAGCTAATTTAACATTTGAGATGATGAAATCTGGTAGTGTTGTTGATTTTGGTGATTTCAAAGGTTTTTTAGTTGATAAACACTCCACAGGTGGTGTTGGTGATAAAATCTCAATTCCTCTTGCTCCACTTGTTGCAAGTTGCGGTGTTTATATTCCTATGATATCTGGTAGAGGATTAGGTCATACTGGTGGAACTTTAGATAAACTTGAATCTGTTCCTGGCTTTAATGTTAATCTATCTCTTGAACAATTTATTGAAACAACAAAAGAGATTGGTGTTTGTCTTATTGGTCAAACAGCAGAGATTACTCCAGCAGATAAAAAACTATATGCTCTTCGTGATGCAACATCAACAGTTGAATCAATCTCTCTTATAACTGCCTCAATTATGAGTAAAAAGTTGGCTGAAGGAATTAAAGGGCTTGTTCTTGATGTTAAAGTTGGAACTGGTGCATTTATGAAAACAGTTGAGGATGCTAGAAAACTTGCAGAATCAATGGTTGCAATTGGTAAAAAAATGGATAGAACAGTTACAGCTGTTATATCAAATATGGATCAACCTCTTGGAGAGATGATTGGAAACTCTTTAGAGATGTTAGAGTCTTTTGAAACTCTAAAAGGTAGAGGTCCTGCAGATATTAAAGATTTAACATTTCGTTTAGGTGCAGAGATGTTAAAAATGGCTGGAGTTGTTAAAACGGATGAGGAGGCTTTTCAACTTTTTGAGAAAAAAATAGCATCTGGAGAGGCTGGTGAAAAAATGAAAGAGATATTAAAAGCACATGGTGCAGATCCAAAAGCTTTTGATGACTACTCTATTTTACCAATTGCAGAGAAAAAATACTCTTTTCTTGCTCCAGAGGATGGATATATAACTAAATTTAACACAGAAGAGGTTGGAGTATCTGCAATGCTTCTTGGTGCAGGAAGAAAAACAAAAGAGGATATTATTGATCCAAGTGTTGGGATTGCTCTTCATAAAAAACTTGGTGATTATGTTAAAAAGGGTGATGTTGTTGCAACACTTTACTATCAAGATGATAATAAACTATCACAAGGAGTTGATAGATTAAAAGGTGCAATTTTTTATAGCTCAGAAAAACCAGTAGAGTTTAAATTAGTTCTTGATAAAATTCATTCCTAATTTTTTATAAGGAGAGATTATGTCTTTGATTCGTCCATTTAGAGCATTTAGACCAACTAAAGAGTTATCCTCAAAAGTTGCAGCACTTCCTTATGATGTTATGAATAGAGAGGAGGCTTTTGAGATGGCAAAAGGGAATCCTTTCTGTTTTCTTCATATCACACGTGCAGAGATTGATCTTCCAGAAACTGTTGATATTCATGATGATGCTGTCTATCTAAAAGCAAAAGAGAATTTCAATAGATTTATTGAAGAGGGAACATTTATTCAAGATGAGACTCCAAAAATCTATATTTATCAACAGCAGATGGGAAATCATATTCAAACAGGTGTTGTTGCAGCTGCCTCTGTTGATGCCTATCAAAAAGAGTTGATAAAAAAACATGAAAAAACTAGAAAAGATAAAGAGGATGATAGAGTTAAACATGTTGAGACTCTTTTGGCAAACACAGGACCTGTATTTTTAACATATCGTCACAGAGATGATATTGATTCTCTTATTGAAAATATTACAAAAAGAGAAACTCTCTACTCTTTTACAACAGATGATGGCATAAAACATACTGCTTGGTTAACAACAGACTCTGAAACAGATGAGTTAAATGGTTATTTTTCTCAAATAGATGTTATGTATGTTGCTGATGGTCATCATCGTTCCGCTTCAGCATCAAGAGTTAAAGATATGCTACAGGCTAATAATCCAAATCATACTGGAGAGGAGTCATATAACTACTTTTTAAGTGTTATTTTTCCAGATAACCAGATGTATATAATGGATTACAACAGAGTTCTCAAAGATCTTAATGGTTTAACAAAAGAGAGCTTTTTTGAAAAGGTGGCTCAAAAATTCTCTATTGAGAAAACAGATAAATGCTCACCAGACAAACTTCACAGATTTGGAATGTATATTGATTCAGTTTGGTATAAACTTGAACCTCTTGCAGATGTTGTTGATGAGAATGATCCTGTAAAATCTTTGGATGTATCAATACTACAAGACAATATTTTATCTCCACTTTTAGGAATTGAAGATCCAAGAACAAGTAAACGAATTGATTTTGTTGGTGGAATAAGAGGAATGAAAGAGTTAGAGAGATTAGTTAACTCTGGTAAATATGCTGTTGCATTCTCTATGTTTCCAACCCAAATGGATCAACTAATGAGTATTGCTGATGCAGGTGAGATAATGCCTCCTAAATCAACTTGGTTTGAGCCAAAATTAAGAAGTGGTCTATTTATTCACTCAATAAAGTAGTTTTTTCACTCTTATTAAGAATAATTTTAAACAATTAATAATCAAACTTTTATTCTATTCTTTAATAATTTAATTAATATAAAGATCTCAAAATCATATTATTAATCAGAAAATTAACCAATTC
>JAFGXH010000288.1 GCA_016936735.1 bacterium | reverse complement strand
TTGCATATTACTATCTTTTTCAACTGCATATTATTTTATGTCTATTTTTAATTCTATTTCTTGTGTTTATTTACTCATCAAAATATTTTATTGTTTTAAAAAAAAACATTTTTTTAAAATTTGTTCAAAATTTCTATGTTTTATTTATGCTTTTTTGGGGTGGAACTGTAACAATTTTAGATCAATCTCTCCATGAAAATTTAATAGTTTTTGCATTAGTTGCATTTGGTAGTTCTGTATTAATTATATTAGAGGTTTGGAGTAGTTTTTGGTTCTATTTGTCATCTCTTATTTATGTTCTTTTGGGTATATCATATTTTCAGAATGATATTGATAAATTACGAGGAATATATATTAATTTATCTATTTTAGCGGTTGTTTCTTGGATTGTATCAAGAATAATGAGTCAATTCATGTTAAAAAATTATAATTTTATAAAAGAGATTCAATATAAAACATATGAGTTATCAGAGGCTGGTTTTTGGGACTACAATATTGAAAAAAATACAATATTTTTCTCTAATGCTTGGAAGAAAATGCTAGGATATGAAGAGGATGAATTACCTAATAGTTTAGAGGAGTGGGAAAGAAGACTTCATCCAGCAGATAAAGAGAGAGTTTTTAGTGAGCGTGAGAAATACTTTAATTATTCAGAAAAATATCAAGATTTAGAATATAGAATGATTTGTAAGAATGAGGATTATATTTGGATTCTTGATAGGGCTAAAGTTATAAAAACAGATCAATTTGGTAAGCCATTAAGGATTATTGGAGTTCATACAGATATTACAAAACTTAAGAATTATCAAAAAAATCTTGAACTATCACAAAAAGAGATTCAACAGGCAAATCATTTTAAAACACAATTTTTATCAAATGTTACACATGAATTAAGAACACCTTTAAATGGGATAATTGGATTTACTGAAATTCTTGCTGAATCTGAAGAGAATCAGGCTAAAAAGGATATGTTAAATATGGTTTATCACTCAAGTGAAACTCTACTTGAGATAATAAATGATATTTTAGATTTTTCAAAATTAGAAAGTGGAAAATTAATTTTAGAAAAGCAACCCTTTTTAATTGAAGAGGTTATATTAAGGCTACAAAAAAGATATCAAATTGTTTCAGAATTAAAACATATTGAATTTAAAATAGAGATTAATGAGGAAAATTCTAAAATTCCGAATTTTATTGGAGATCCATTAAGATTAGAACAAATTCTTAATAATTTACTTTCAAATGCTTTTAAATTCACAAAAGAGGGAATGGTTTCTTTAATTATATATTTTGACAAAATTAAAAATAATCAATACAATGTAATTTTTCAAGTTCATGATACAGGTATTGGGATTTTTGGTGATAAATTAGATTTTATATTTGAGTGTTTTACACAAGAAGAGGATTATATAACAAGAAAATATGGTGGTGTTGGTTTAGGTTTGGCAATAGTAAAACACTTAACAAAACAGATGAATGGAAAAATTGAGGTCCAAAGTGAAGCATCAATTGGATCTATTTTTACTGTTAAAATACCTTTTGAGGTAGAGGTATCTAAAATAGATTTTGAGATATCAACTATCTCTTTTAATCAAAAGGATAATATATATAGAATTTTACTTGCAGAAGATAATAAAAATAACCAAATATTGGTAGAGGAGATTTTTTCACTTGTTAACATAGGTGTTGATATTGCAAATAATGGTATTGAGGTTTTTGAAAAATATTATCAAAAAGAGTATGATCTTATTTTAATGGATATTCAAATGCCACAAATGAATGGTTTAGAGGCAACTAAAGCAATAAGAGTTTTTGAAAAAGAGAATAATAGAAAACAGATTCCAATTATTGCCCTTTCAGCACATTCACTACCACATGAACAGAAAGAGGCAATAGATTCTGGAATGGATGATTTTATTACAAAACCATTTAATAAAAAGACTCTTTTAGATAAAATATTTGAATTCTTGAATAAAAAATAGAGGAACTATTTTACCCAAGAGATATCACCACCAGAATCTGTTTTTTGACCTGTTTGATCTAGTTTAATAGTACCAGAATATCCACTTAGTTCACCTGTAATTGAATATGTATTTGTTGTTGTTATAACAGTTATTTGATCATTCTCTGTGTTTTTTCCTGTATTATCAAATGGGAATCTTATTTTTTCAGGTATTGATGATATTGTTGTTCCATTTGCAAGAAGTCCTTCAGCTATTCTTGTTTCTAAATATGCTGCAACAGCCTCTATTGGAACCTGTAGTTTTTGTATTTTAGCACGTTTAGTGTACCCATTATATGCAGGAACTGCAACAGCAGCTAAAACACCAATAATTCCAACAGTGATCATTAATTCAATTAATGTAAATGCCTTTTTTTTTAACATTGTTAACTCCAAAATCAATTCATTCTTTTACTAGCAAAAAAAATTCCATTATACTACCTAAAAAGTTTATATTCCAATACTATATTACTTAAAAATGTGAAATATACTTCACAAAAATTATAATATATCTCTTAGTATAATTACTATAAAACAAAAAATTTATTAATCTTTTAGAAGATAACTACTTCAATTTAACAGAATTTAGAGGGATTAATTTATTGATTATTTGTTTCAGAAACTCTTCTTATTGCAATAAGAAGAACTGAAATAGCTGCTGGTGTTATTCCTGAAATTCTCATTGCTTGACCAATTGTTTGTGGTTTATATTTTATTAGCTTCTCTTTTATCTCTCTTGTCAAAGAGTCAAGTTTTTGAATATCTAAAGATTCTGGAATTTTTACTAACTCTATTTTTTTTGCTCTTCCAATCTCTAAAATCTCTCTATCAATATATCCCTCATATTTGATATTTATCTCAACCTGTTCTTTAACTATTTCAGGAATCTCATTAATATCAAAAGATACAAAATTAGCAATATCTGAGAATTTTGTGTTAGAGCGTTTTAAAAAACGACTTAAAGATGTAGCATTTTTGAAATCACCCCATTCATTTTCAATAAAAAGATTTTCCCACTCTTTTTTAGGTGAAATATGTATCTCATTTAAGATTTTTTGATAGTGTTGAATCTGTTCTTCAAGAGATAAAATATAGTTATACTCTTCATCAGATATCAATCCTAATCTTTTACTATACCTAAAAAGTCTAAATATAGAATTATCCTCTCTTAGTATCAATCTATGCTCAGCTCTTGATGTAAACATTCTATATGGCTCATCAACACCTTTTACTACAAGATCATCTATCATAACTCCTAAATATGATTCACTTCTATCTGGAATAAATGGTTCCATATTTTTTATTTTACAAGTAGCATTTATTCCCGCAACTATTCCTTGAGCTCCAGCCTCTTCATAACCACTTGTTCCATTAATTTGACCAGCTAAAAAAAGATTCTCTATTTTTTTTGTTTCCAATGTATGTTTAAGCTCTCTTGGGTCTACAAAATCATACTCAATTGCATATCCTGGTCTCATTATTTCAACATTTTCAAGACCCCTTATTGATCTTAAATATTTAATTTGTGTCTCATAAGGAAGAGATGTTGATAATCCATTTGGATAATACTCTTGAGTATCATATCCCTCTGGTTCAATAAATATCTGATGCTTCTCTTTTTCAGAAAAACGAACAACTTTATCCTCAATTGATGGACAGTATCTAGGTCCAATACCCTTTATTATTCCAGCAAAAAGGGGAGAGTCTTTTAAATCTCCTCTGATTATTTCATGTGTAAGCTGATTTGTATATGTGATGTAACAGGAAACCTGTCTTTGTTCAATTTTTTTATTGAAAAATGAGAATGGTTTAGGATTTTCATCCCCTTTTTGTTCCTCCATTTTAGAGAAATCAATTGTTTTTCCATCTAATCTTGGAGTTGTTCCTGTTTTTAATCTTCCAACATTTAATCCCATTTCTCTTAAAGAGTCTGATATAGTTAATGCTGATTGTTCTCCAACTCTACCAGCAGAAAAATTAGTTCTACCAATATGAACTAATCCTTTCATAAATGTTCCTGTTGTGATTATAACTGTTTTTCCATAAAATTTTTGTCCTATAGCTGTTTCAACACCTTGAACTTTACTATTTTCAAATATTATTGATGAAACAACAGCCTGTTTAACATCTAAATTTTCTCTATTTTCAACAACTTTCTTCATATATAATCTATAAAGCTGTTTATCTGCTTGAGCTCTTGAGGAGTGAACTGCAGGCCCTTTATTTGTATTTAATACCCTAAATTGTATTCCTGCATAATCAATGGCTTTTCCCATCTCGCCACCAAGTGCATCAATCTCTTTTACAAGTTGTCCTTTCCCTATTCCACCAATTGCTGGGTTACATGGCATTAAGGCAATTGTATCTAAATTTATACTTAATAGTAGTGTTGATGCTCCCATTTTAGCAGCAATTAGTGCTGCTTCAACTCCTGCATGACCACCACCAACAACAATTACATCATAATTTTTATGAAGAGAAACCATTGAATCTCCAAAACAAAAAACAACTTTTAACACAAACTAAACTATAGTTCAATATAAATAGTATTCTATCTTTTTTTATTTTTGGAAAAAATTAGTTTATCTTTTTTATTTTTTTAAAAAAACAGGTTATTTTTTTTATTTTTTAGAAAAAATAGTATAAAAAATATTTTTCCCCTTGAAAAGAGCAAAATGATGATTATCATTATGTTCGTTAATTTTAGGGAGGTTTTATGAACTTTAGACCATTGTATGACAAAGTGCTTGTACAAAGAATTGAGGCTGAACAGAAAACTAAATCAGGTCTTTTTATTCCTGATACTGCAAAAGAGAAACCACTTGAGGGAAAAGTTATCTCTGTTGGAGCAGGAAAAAGAGCAGATGATGGAAGAGAGCTTCCTCTTACTGTTAAGGTTGGAGACCATATTCTATTTGGAAAATATGCTGGAACAGAGATTAAAATTGATGGTCAAGAGTATCTTCTTATGAAAGAGGATGAGATTTTAGGTATAATTGGGTAAGCAGAGGAGTTAAAATATGGCAAAGAGAATTCTATTTTCTAATGATGTAAGACAAAAAATCCTTCTTGGAGTTAATCAATTAGCTGATGCAGTTAAATCAACTTTAGGTCCTAAAGGGCGTAATGTTATGATTGAACGCTCTTTTGGCTCCCCACTTGTAACAAAAGATGGTGTTACTGTTGCAAAAGAGATTGAACTTGAAGATAGCTTTGAAAACCTTGGAGCTCAACTTGTTAAAGAGGTATCATCAAAAACTGCAGATATTGCTGGTGATGGTACAACTACAGCAACTGTTCTTGCTCAAGCAATATATCGTGAAGGAATCAAACTTGTAACAGCTGGAATCAATCCAATGTCTCTTAAAAGAGGTATCGATAGAGCTGTTGAGGTTGTAGTTGAAGAGTTAAAAGCTCTTTCTCGTCCTGTTGGTGGAAGAAAAGAGATTCTTCAAACAGCAACAATCTCTGCAAATAATGATTCTGAAATAGGAAAACATATTGCAGATGCAATGGAAGAGGTTAGTCAAAAAGGTGTTATAACTGTTGAAGAGGCCAAAGGATTTCAAACAGAACTACAAGTAGTTAAAGGAATGCAATTTGATCGTGGTTATATCTCTCCATATTTTGTTACAGATGGAGAAAAAATGGAGGCTAACTTAGAGGATCCATTTATTCTTATTACAGATAAAAAAATCTCAAATATGAAAGAGTTATTACCTGTTCTTGAAGCAAATATGCAAACACATCAACGTCCTCTTGTTATTATTGCAGAGGATATTGAGGGTGAAGCATTAGCAACATTGGTTTTAAATAAAATTCGTGGAGTTTTAAATGTTGTTGCAATAAAAGCTCCTGGTTTTGGTGATAGAAGAAAAGCTATGCTTGAAGATATCGCTATTTTAACTGGTGGTACATTAATTAGTGAAGAGTTAGGACATCGTCTTGATGATCCAAAAGTGGACCAGCTTGGTCGTTTAGGAAAAGCAAAAAGAGTTACTATAACCAAAGAATACACAACAATTGTTGATGGTTATGGTGATGAAAGAGATATAGAGAATCGTAAAAAACAGATCGAGGCTCAAATTGTAGAAAGTTCATCTGATTATGATAGAGAAAAACTTCAAGAGCGTCTTGCAAAAATTTCTGGAGGTGTAGCTGTTATTAAAGTTGGTGCAGCAACAGAAACAGAGATGAAAGAGAAAAAAGCAAGAGTAGATGATGCTCTTCATGCAACTCGTGCAGCAGTTGAAGAGGGGATTGTTCCTGGAGGTGGTGTTGCACTTCTTCGTTCTATTAAAAAATTAAAAGAGTTAACATTAAATGATGATGAACAGTTAGGTGTTAATATTATTATTCGTTCACTTGAAGAACCTATTCGTCAAATTGCTGAAAATGCAGGTGTAGAGGGTGCTGTTGTTAAAAATAAAGTTGCATTAAATGATGATCCATTTTTTGGATATAATGCAGCAACAGGTGAATATGAGAATCTTTTAGAGGCTGGAATTATTGATCCAACAAAAGTTGTTAGAACAGCACTTCAGAATGCTGCATCTGTTTCTGGATTAATGTTAACAACAGAGGTTGCAATTGTTGATATTAAAAAAGATTCTCCAGCAAGACCAGGTGGTGGAATGGGTGGAATGGGAATGGATGGAATGATGTAATATCATTTAAAGATTTCATTTAAAATAAAAAAGGGGGATTAAAATCCCCCTTTTTTATGCAAAAAGAACTAAACTAACAGCCATAACAAGCATTCCTAAAACAAGACCACCTATTGCAATATGATGTTCTCCATACTCCTCTGCAGCAGGTAAAAGCTCATCCAAAGATATATAAACCATAATTCCTGCAACACTTGCAAAAACAATACCAAATGTTATATTATTAAAAACAGATCTGAGTAAAAAAAAGCCAATCATTGCTCCAATTGGTTCTGCAAAACCAGATAAAAAGGAGTACCAAAATGCTTTTTTCTTGCTTTTTGTTGCATAGTATATTGGAACTGAGACTGCAATTCCCTCAGGTATATTATGAATAGCAATTGCAACTGTGATACTTATTCCAAGGGTAGGGTGGGTAAGTGCAGCCATAAAAGTTGCTAATCCTTCAGGAAAATTGTGTATTCCTATTGCCAATGCAGAAAAAAGACCCATTCTATAAAGCTTTCCACTATTATCAAGATTTTTTTCATTATCTTTATAGTTCTCTTTATCAATATTCTTTAACTCATGTGGATTTTCAAAAGATGGAATTAATTTATCAATTATTGCAATTAAAAGTATTCCTCCAAAAAATGCAATAATTGTAAACCAATAACCTGTTCTTTCTCCTAAAGATTCAATAAGAGACTCTTTAGCTTTGGAGAATATCTCAACAAGCGAAACATATATCATAACTCCAGCAGAGAATCCAAGAGCAATTGATAAAAATTTAGGATTAAAATTTTTAGATAAAAAAGCCATTAAGCTTCCAATTCCTGTTGATAATCCAGCAATTAGTGTTAACCCAAAGGCAAATAATATAGCTTCAGTTGTCATAAAATCTCCTTATATATCGATTTTTTCAGGAAAAGCCTCTTTTTTCATCACACTCCAAACTCTATTAATATAATCTAACACAAAATAGTTTTGAGCTAAATGAATCCAAAAAGAGCCTTTCTCTGTTAAGACAGTATAATCACTCTCTTTTTTAGCTAATTTTAATTTTATAAGCATTTTCAAAATAGCTCTAATTTTCCAATCAGAAAAACTATTCAACTCACTATCTAAAATTTTTGTTTCATATAGTCTCCAATAAAACCAATAGTATTTTGATAATGTTGGAGTTATTTTCATATCAATTGCAATTGGTAATCTATTTTTTTTTAAAAGAGTATTAACATAATCTTTTATTGAAAATGTATTAAAATAGAAAATATCATTTAATCTTGAGCCTGCCCCAGCACCAAAACCAATATATCTATCTCTTGTTACTGATGAGTATTTTTGATCAATAAAGCTATTTTTAAAACTCCAAACAGAGACCATTTTATATTGATTCTCTTTAAAATAGTTGTAAATAGTTTTATAAAAAACTCCTCTTTTTAAAAGTTTTGGCATAACTATTTTTTTTATTTTCATATAATTTCCAATTGTTGAGTATGGAAATGTAAATAGTGGATAGGTTGTAATTTGATTGACACCAAGATTTTTTGCAGAATTTAAATCACTTAATAACTCCTCTTTTTTTTGATTAGGATATAAAAATATTAAATCAATATTTACTGTTTCAAAATTGAATTTTTTAATTTTCTCAAATGCTAAATTTATATCAGAAACACTATATTTTCTTCCTAAAAAATCTATATATTTTTGATTAAAACTTTGAACTCCAACACTTAGCATATTCACACCAATCTTTTTTAGTTTGGATAGATTATCATCATTAATATCTGAAACAGTTGTTTCAATTGCAATATCTCCAACAACATCAAAAAGATTTTTTATTTTTTCAATAATAGTTACAAGCTCATCTATTGCATTTGTTGGAGTTCCTCCACCAATATAAATTGAGTCAATTTTTATTTTTCCAAATTTATTAAAATATAGATCAATCTCTTTTGACAAAGCATTAAAATAGTCTGGAATTAGCTTTTTCTCATATTTAACTCTATTATAGGGACAATATGGACATAATGTTTTACAAAATGGAATATGAATATATAAATTTATTAACTTTAACTCTCTATTTAAAAACTCCTGATTCTCTGTTTTTGAAAAAACAAATTTTTGTTTTTTTCCAACTAAAAAATCTCTTACTAATTTGGTTAAAATATTTTTCATAAATATCCTTTTTTAAATAAAAATATTTTTTAGCACTAAAAAATATTAAAAAATCATTTTAATTATCTATTTTTTTTAGGAAGATAATTTAAAGCAGATAATATTGCACTTACTTTTAGTTTTGTAATATTAATAACCTCTGGATATCCAAGATATCCACACTCTTTACAAACATCATCTTTACCAACAGAGCGACAGCATTTATATAATCTATTATTTGCATAAACTAAACATAAATCAGATGGTCTCTCCCATCTATCATAATAAACATCCCATAAAGCTGCTGTTGAGTTTAATATATTATATTTTTTCTTTAATTCTATAAGTTTTAGAATAATTTGTTTTCTCTCCTCAAATGGAATAAATAGTTCATCTATTCCATAATATGGTGTATGAAAATAGAAAAACACCCCTTTAATATTGTTTATTTTTGATAAATATTGGCATAATAACTCTATTTCATCTTTATTTTTATTATTAATAGTTGAATTAATAATAATATTATTATGTTTTGAATTTTTTATATTATCAATTACAGAGTCATAAACATCTCCCCGTAATTTACTACCACTATCCTTAAGACCATCAATACTAACAAAAAGATCATCTGCAGATGTGTTTAATGATATTGTACCATTAGTATATAAGCTTATTATTAGAAATCCCATCTCTCTTGCTTTCTTTATTATAGATTCAATATTATACTCTCCATCTCTCCAAAGAAATGGTTCTCCTCCAGTTATAGCTAAAAGTCTTATTCCCTTTTTATAAAGGGTTTTAAGCCCAGTAATAATTTCATTATATTTTAAATCATTTTTTGAGCTAATATTTGAAACATTACAATGTTTGCAATTCAAATTACAAATCTCTCCAACCACTAATCCAGCAATAAAAGGGTTTTTCTCTTTTAAAATAGCTCTTTTAAGAACATATTTT
Organism: bacterium; assembly: GCA_016936735.1. GTDB lineage: Bacteria > UBP6 > JAFGXH01 > JAFGXH01 > JAFGXH01 > JAFGXH01. Next base: position 2,495 of record JAFGXH010000288.1, on the reverse strand, counting down.
ATTCCATATAAAAAATATTTAGCTGTTTTAATCATAAAACTCATCCAAATCAATACCAATTAAATCTGATAACTCATTATGAAGCATCTGAACTCTATTTGCTGCCTCAATTGAACCTTTTGATTGAAGATGTGATATCAACATTTTAACTTTTTTTCTCTCTACTCCTGATATTAAATTATCAGCATGAGCAACAATTTTAGCCTCAATTGTTTCTGGAAAATAGTCTTTTTCTGGAAGCCCCAATATTTTAGCCTCACTTGCAGAAACTCCTGCCCCAATATGATTCTCAACAATATGAATTAACTCTTTCTCAAAGCCTAAATCAGAAAGCATTTCTGCACCAATAATAGCATGTGATATATGGTGAGTTTTACTTCTACCAATATCATGAAGAAGAGCTCCTTTAGAGACTAAATCTCTGTTTGCAAAAGGGATTTTTTCAGCAATTTTAAGAGCCAATTTCTCAACAGCCTTAACATGCTCAACTATATTCTGAGGAAGATTATCCTCTAATAGCTTTAATATATCATCTCTACTCATAAAAAAAACCAAAAATATTTATAAAACATCTAAAATATATAAATATCATAACAGTTGAACTATTTCAATAATAAATGGTGCTATTTTTTTTAATTAAAATTTAATAAAATACTGAATTTCAAAAGATTATTATATTTTTAATTTTTTTTATAAAAACAGAAAATTGATTAATACAAAAGGATAATTGATTTTTTGGAGTTAAATTTATGACAGATTACAATATTTTGACTAGAATCCAAGAAGAGCTTTAACTTTATCTACTTCAAAACTATTCTGTTTTTGAATTAAAGAGATATTTATATCCTGTTTCATTTTAAATTTGGTCATCTCTGTAACCTCTCTTGCAAGATCTACATCTCTTATTGCAGAATAACTCTCTGTTGTATTATAGTGTTGAATCTGTAGATCTTTAATTCTTGATTCAGAGGCATTTACTTTAGAGCCATAATCGGAGCGAAGAGATGATACAGTATCAATTGCATCTTTTATTGTGTCTAAATTAAGATTTGCTTGATCTGTTACATCTAAATTATCTAATCCAAAACGTTCAACTGTTGCATAAGAGAGAACCTGTTGTGTATTATACTCAGTTGAGTTTGCAATATAGTTAATGTTCTCTTTAAGTTGAGTTATCTCTTTTTGAATATTTGCTCTATCATCTGTTGAGTATACTCCATTTTTAGATTGAACAGAAAGTTCATACATTCTTTGCATTGAGCTTTGAATAACAGATAAACCACCCTCTGCAGTCTGATTAAGAGATATTTGAGACTGTTCTGCTTCAATTTGAGAAAGTGTTCCATTTATAATGGATTCCATTCTCTCACTTACAGCTAAACCTGATGGATCAAGACGAGCCTCATATATCTTATCTCCAGTAGAGATTTTATTAGAAGATGTTTGATAATTTTGCTGAGCCTGATTTAAATTATTTATGGATGTATTATTGTAAATCATCTTACCCTCCTAAATCCCTCTATTATAATATAACATGTGAATTTGAAAAAGTAAATTTCTTAATTCACTTTTTTTGATTTTAGCAATAAAAATTCCTATTTTACTAAAAAAATAGAAATAAAAAACTTTTTTTTAAAAAAACAGGAAACTAACTCCACCACCAACTAAATCTATCAATCCAACAGCAGATAAAGCAAAAACAATCCCTTTATTAGAGGCCTCTCCAACTGAATTTTTTCCTTGATAATCTAATAAACCAGCATAACATCCTGTTATTGGAATAAATACTCCAATCAAAAACGTTTTTAAAACTCCCTGAATAATATCTCTTTTTTCAATGAAAAGTATTGATATAAATGTATCAGGAGATGTGTCAAAAAGAGTTTTAGCAGCAAAAGCCCCCATATATTCAGCAACAATAACACCATAAATAACTAAAATAAATGTCATTGGAATTGAGGCTAAAAATTTTGATACAACAACATAATCAATTGGAGATATTCCTATCATTCTAAGAGAATCAATCTCTCCCGATTCTCTCATTGAGGCAACCTCTGCAGCAATTGAAGTTGTAACTTTTGATGCAAGCATCATTCCAACAATAAAAGGACCAAACTGCCTGATAATAAGTTGAAAATATGGTCCTCCCAATTCATCTGCTGTTCCAGTAAATTTTACTGCTTGTGCTCCAAATTGTGAAACAAGAATAAAAGCTAATAGAGCCATAATTAGTGTTATAAAAACAAATGATAGTGGACCTATTTGATACATTTGATAAATAATCTCTTTTTTATCTTTTTTTTTTGTGAGGGTTGATATAATTGTCTCTTTTAATAGATTTGTAATACCATTTGTATGTTTTATTGAGTATAAAACTAATGAACCAATATATTTTATCATAATAAGACATCAAAAAACTGATTTTAACATAAAAAAATAGAATTTTAAAAGCTTTTTAAATTTAAAGTATCTGTTTTTAATAAAAAAATATTTGT
>JAFGXH010000033.1 GCA_016936735.1 bacterium | reverse complement strand
TATGAGGAGCTGGTGAAAAAGGCTCTTCATCATATTTATTTATATCATTAACCTCTAAAATATATTCAGAATTAATAAAACTCTCTTTTATTATGTTTTGAGTATTTTTTAAAAATTGAAAATTTATTTTAGATGTTGTGATATTTTTTTTAGTTTTTAATATAAATCTATCTATTGGTAGATATCTTTCTTGAAGAAAAAGATAAAAATCGTTTTTTTTATGCTCTATTTTATAAATAATCTCAAGAGTAGAACCATTTTTAACTTTTGATATAAGTAAATCATTTTGAATAAATTTTGGTGAAATCTCAAATTTTTCATCATTATGAAAAAGATTTATCTCTAAAACATCTGACTCTTTTGGTGGAAAAAAATTGGAAAAAAATTGATGAATATCATAAATGCTATAAATATATCTTCTATATTCATATATAATATCCCTCTTTTGCTCTAATACCACCTCTTTTAGTGATATTTTATTTGATTTAATATTTTTAAAATCTATATCTATATTTGAAAATTGAGGATATATCTCTTTTATTCCATTATATCTATCAAGAAAATCTGCATTAGGATATTTTCTATTTAATTTAGATAGATAACTTTTAAATTTCTCTTGATTATTTAATACAAGATAATCAAGATATTTTATTTGTAAATCTATATCAAAACCATTTGATTTTCTTTCAAGATACTCAATATATCTCTTAAAATCGAATAGTTTTGCTGCTATTAGAAGCTCTGTTGTAAAAAAATTATATGATTTGTTAATCTTTTTATCTAATTTAAAATATTTATCAATAATCTCCCAATAGAGTTTTTTTGCCTCAACAAGCTCTTTTTGTTCAAGTTTTAACTCTAATATTTTTCTATAACTATCAAAAGAGTGCTCACTATTATGCCAATTTATTAGATTCTCTTCTGTTTTTTCCCACTCATAAACAATTTTTAAGGCTTTGGGGTTATTAATTTTTTTTAACTTATTGATAATCTCTGGATTATCCTCAATCATTAGTAGTGAATCATAAATTGATAAATCATTATACAAAATTTTATTAATAGATTTATCTAAATCAGATAATAGATCATTTTCATCTAATTTATTAGAAGTAAAACTAGTTTTTGAATCAGATATATCTCTATTTTCAATGATAAATTGAAATTTAACACTATTTTTCTCATTTTTATTTGATAACTCTAAATTTTTAGGTTTATCATATCCACAAACAGCATTATCTATATCTATTTTAAGAGGTGTTTTATAGGAAAAATCCCCTTTTATAACAACTTTAAAATATGAATTATCACTTTCAATAGAGAAATTATGGATATTATTATCAATTCTTCTATTATTAATTTCAAAATCTAAATCAATTGATGAATCAATTATGATTTTACTATTTTTACTTGATTTACAAAAAAACTGGATAAAATATAGACCACTACCAGAGTATAAAATAGGCAACTCGATATAATCTTCACCATCAAAATCAAAGTTAAATCCAGAATAACCACCATCAGATAGAAAATTTTTAGCCTCTAAATACTCTGATGAAAAATCAATAAATGCTCCAGCTGGAATATCAAATGGTCCCCAGATTTTATAACCATCTAAACCATCCCCAAAAACTGAATTAGATATAGCAAAAAAAACTATCAATAAAAAAACGATTCTTCTTAACATCTGTATCCAAATATCAAAACATTTAAAGATTACTTTTAATAAAATTTAAAATCAACCCTTTTTTCTATTCATATACTATTTATAATGAATAAAATTAAATAGTTTTTGTTTATGAAGAGTTATTATATTTTTTGGGAGTAGTATGACTCTTTTTAAATCTCTTTTTGATTACCTCTCTCAAGGTGGACTATTAATGATTCCTATACTACTCTCAAGTGTGATTGCATTGGGAATATTTCTGGAGCGTTTCTGGTTTTTAAGGAGAATAAACATTATTCCAGATAAAGTTGTATCTGACCTTTTAGCATTACTAAAAGAGAAAAAACTGTCAGAGGCTGAAACATTAGCAAAACATCATAATAATTATCTAATTGCAAGACTTTTTTTAGAGGTAATAAACTCTTGGAGCTATAAAAAAGATAGAATTAAAGAGAGATTAGATGAGAGTGGAAAACAGGAGGTTGCACTGATGGAGAGATATATTGGTGGAATATCTGTTGTTGCAACAATAGCACCTTTAATGGGATTATTAGGAACTGTTAGTGGAATGATATCTGTTTTTCAACAATTTGTATACTCTCAACAGGACCCATCATTTATGTCTGAGGGGATATCAAAGGCTCTTATAACAACTGCAGCAGGAATGGTTGTTGCAATTCCATCAATATTAATGCATAGATATCTACTAAGTCGTGCAGAAAGAATACGTTTAGAGATAGAGAAGGCTATTTTTGAGGCTATAGAGCTTCATGAATAAAATAGTTATTAGTATTTTGTTAATTTTTGTAACTATTTATATCTAATAAAAAATAGTTTTTATAGAGTAGTTACTTTTTATTAAAGATGATATATGAATTTCAAACGTTCAAAACAGGATAATGAGATAAAAATAGATTTGACTGCAATGGTAGATGTTGTATTTCTTTTGATTATCTTTTTTTTAGTTACAACAACATTTCAGAGAGATAGAGCTATTGAGATAAACATGACAAAATCTGAAGGAGAAAAAAGAAAAGAGACCCCAAAAGAGGTCTCTATCACTTTAGATTCAAAAGGGGAGTTATATATTGATGGTTTTAAAGTTACAGCATCTGAATTCTCTAATCGTGTTAAAAATTTTGATAAAAATAGCTCAATTATTATAAAAGCTGATGAATCAAGTGCCTATAGAGATATAATGAAAATTATGGATACTTTATATCAAAATGAGATTTTTCAAATGAATTTTATAACAGAGTAGCCTTTTATAAAATCTACCATTTATAAATCAAACCACCTAAAATTCTAAATGTATCCTGTGGTGTTGCAATAAAACCTTCATTATCAGCAAGAGCAACATTATAATGTTTTGTATTTAAAAGATTTGAAATGTTTGCAAAAAGTGAAAATCCATAAATCAAATCATATCTTAAATCAAGATTTAAAATAAAATATGGGTCACTACTATATTGGTCTAGTTCTGATTTTCCAAAATCATCTCTTTTTGCCTTTGCAACTTCATAAACCTGTTTATGATAGCTTCTACCTCTATATATAAATCTTGTTGAAAAATATAGTTTTTGAACTGTTCCATCAATACCGCCTTTTATAGTATGTCTAGCATTATATGGAATCAAATAACCATCTAACTCTCCATCTGAATAGCTATAGGTGATATATGGCATTAAAGAGAATATGCTGGAAAATTTAAAAAATAGATCAAAACGAATAGACCCCCCCCAACTTTCAGTTGTACCTCTATTTATTCTTGTTGCATAGGTTTGAACAGGTATATTTTTAAAATCTGTGTGCCAATCATCAATATTATCTCCAGCAAAATCTGTTTGACTTGTTATGAGATCATCTAGTTTTTGAAAATAACCATTTAATGTTATTGTTAAGTTATTTGTTGGATTCAATATAATAGAGCCCTCTAAACTAGATAGTTTTTCTGGTTTTAAATTAGGATTAATAACACGCCAAAAATAACCCATTAATCCTTCAACATAATCATCTTCTGAATTATCAGGAGTTCCATTATTGTTCATTCTTGGAACAAATGCACCATAGTGTTGATATGAGTAGAATGGTGATGGTGCTAAAAATGCTTGACCATAAAGAAGTTTCATTTTCATAAAATTACTTGGTGTTAAAACAATACCAGCTCTTGGATTAAAAGATGAGCCATATCTTGTATTATAATCACCTCTAGCACCAAGTGTTAATTGAAATGATTCTGTTGGTAATGCCTGAAATTGTAAATATCCTCCAATATTATTATACTCAAGATAGTAGAAATCCTCATATATGGTTAAATCATTCCCTTGATAATCTTTCATATTAGTTCCAGGATACTCGATTTTTTGCTCATCTGCACTCTTATTTGTATCATATTTTCTCGGTAAATCACTACTTTCAGGAAGTGAGTTGTTTTTATCAAAACTAAATCCTGCAACAAGAATATATTTAGGAGAGAATGTTAAAGTTAATTGCTCTTCAAACTTAATTGTTCTACCCAAACCATATTTATAGGCTTTCAAAAAACCTGTAAACTGATTATTAAATTGAGTGTCTGGATGAATCTCATAACTACCATACCATAAAGAGGTGGTTAACTGAAATTTCTCATTTGTTGATGTTAGATGATGCTTTCCATAGAAAGTTTGAACTGTTGTTTTATATATTGCATCCTCTGCATATATATTGAATTCAGGTTTTCCTCCAAGAGATGTACTATGAGACTCTCTTGAGATAAAATATCCAAACTCAACATCTTTATAGTTTAGTTTTGAGTGAATAGAGAAGGAGTCTGTTGGTGTTCCATAAGGTTCAATTTCATCAACGCCCCTTTCAATTTGAACAAATGGACTTATTAATACTTTTCCATCTGTTTTATATTTTGTATTATACCACTCATACTCATCTTTATAAATAGATGGGTAAAATGGTTCATCTGAATGATAAAAGTGACCTGTTGTCATAAAGGAGATACCATCAGCCTCAAAACCACCAGCAAACTCATTAAGAGTTGTTGTTGCATTACCATAACTTGATGTTATTTCAAGTCCATTAATATCTTTTCCTGTTTTTGTTATTATATTAACGATACCATTTACTGCATCTGGTCCATAAAGTGCAGATGCTGGTCCAAGAATAACCTCAACCTGTTTAACTGCAATAAGTGGATAGTTTGTTCCAACAGTCATAGGAGTGTTATCTGTTGGTGATATTTTAAATCCATCCATCAAAATAACCAATTTGTCATTTCCTGAAATTCCTCTAACTGTGATATAGTTTTCATACTCTGCTGTAGATTTTTTCTGAATCTCAACTCCAGGAATATCATCTAAAACATCCTCTAAATTAGTATAACCACGTTTTTTAATCATATCCTCTGTTATAACATAAACAGTTGCAGGTGCATCAGATGCCTTTTGTAGAATTTTAGATGCTGTTGTAATTCCAACATTTTGCATACTCTCTAATTCACTAATATAGATCTCAAAATCCTCATCAATTGTTCTTATTTCAACATTTTTATCTTTTCCCTCAATTGTTATTGCTCTCTTTTTCTCCTCATTAAATCCCTTAATTTGGATTACTTGAGGCTCTTTTTGATTAGCAAAAGATGATGCTACCTTCTCATTAACATCAAAAACCTCAATATAGTAGCTTAAACTTGATATATTATCAACAGCAGCAGGAATATTACAGGCAAATCGTCCCTCTTGAGGTGTCATCTCAATTTGAGACCAATGTTTCTCATTTTCATAACGATAATTAACAATAATATAGTTAACCAATTGTGCATTAGTGATATTTGCCTCTAATTTTATAGGTTCACCAAAACGGACTTGACTAACTTTTGTATGTAAAAGACGTATATCATCTTTTGCATATACAAAAAGTGAAGTTAATAATAGAAGTGTTGTAAAAAAAACTCTCATAGACTTTCCCCAAAAAGTATGTGATATTTTAACAAAACAGTTTTCAAATAGCAATAAGGGTTTGTGAAAAATATGAGAATATTAATTGATATATTATAAAATATTTTTATATTTGCTATTATTTTATTATATTAATAGATGTTTTTGTCAATATTCTAACTTTTTAATAATAACAAGATATTGATTTAGAAAAATATTTAATTACTTGAGATAT
>JAFGXH010000287.1 GCA_016936735.1 bacterium | reverse complement strand
ATGATAGAATTAGATGTAAAATTGGAGTTTTCTATGAAAGAGATAATATGTCCAGAGTGTGGAACAATTCAAGAAGAAAAAAGTGATACTATATGCAGTATTTGTAAATCAACTATATTAGTTAATGAAAAATATAAATTTTTAAAAATATTGGGAAAAAATAGTGCAATAACATATCTTGCCCAAGATTTAACAACAGATAACTCTGTTATTATTAAAGAGCTATCACTAAGATACATTGAACAATGGAAATCTGAAGAGCTATTTCAAAGAGAGATTAATATTTTAAAACAGCTTCATCATCCAAACATTCCATCTTTTATTGAAACATTTTCAGCTGGAATTGGACAAAATAAAAAACTATATTTAGTTCAAAAATTTGTTGTTGGAACTCCACTTGATAAAGAGTTTGAACAAAAAAGATACACAGAAAAAGAGATTTTAGAATTAATGATTGAGATTTTCTCTGTTTTAGATTATCTTCATAAACTTCAACCACCAGTAATTCACAGAGATATAAAACTATCTAATTTAATAAGAATGGTAAATGGAGAAATAGCTCTTATAGATTTTGGAAGTGTTAAAGATCTCACTCCTGTAAAAAATGGAGCAACAATCTCTGGAACTTTTGGTTTTATGGCTCCCGAAATATTTAGAGGTGATGCCTTTACTCAAAGTGACTACTACTCTGTTGGAGTTGTTGCCACAGTACTTTTCTCCAGAAAATTACCAGAAGATATGATTGGAAACTCATTGACACTTGATTGGAAACCATATATTGGAAAGATTTCTCAACAAACAGGAGTTATTTTAGAAACACTTCTTCATGAAAATCCTCAAAATAGGCCACAAACTCCTCTTCAAGCAATATCTATGATTCAAAATGCAATAGATGCTCTTGATAAAAACCAGTCTTATGACTCTTTAAAATATCCAAACCCAAAAAACATGATAAATCAGCCTCTTAATGAGGAACCAAAAAATGTTTTTATAGCACAAAAACCATCATCCGATTTTGAATCTGCTTTTTACGATTTATACACAAAAATTATAAATAAATTTGAGGCAGATAAGGGATGGAATGAGTATTATAAATGGAAAAAGAGTATTGATACAACTGTTGGATTTGCTCTTATTGGAATTGTAGCTTTTGTTTGGTATCAGTTTAATTGGTATATAGGATTGGGAGCTACTATTGGATTTTTTGCTTTTTTTATGGCTATTACAGGACCATTTTACAAAAAAAGGGCAAATAGATATGTTGATGGTTTTTTAATAGATATGGGTTGGAAAAATTTTGAAAATAGAGAGCTTTTTCTTGCTTCTTTAAAATACTATTTTAATAATAATATTTTTAATGATCATGATTTAAAAAAAGCTTTTCTTGAACGAATCGATATTCTTTCAAATTTGAAAACAATTGATTCAAATCTTGTTAATGTATATTTAGAGGATTTTGAGAGAACAGATAAAGGGAAAGAGCTTCTTATTAATAGAAGCAGTTTTGAAGATATAGATAAAAAATAGTATAATTTTTTTCTGATTTTTATTAATTTACAACAAAATATTAGAGATGAGCCATAACTTTAAAAGCTTTTCTTTTTATTTCTGATAGATTTTTTTTAGCAGAGGAAACTTTTTTTGGTTTTACTGCAATATAGCTATAAAAATCGCCAATTTCAATCACTCCAACATCATCACCACTAATATCACCAGATGATGTTAATGCTCCAAGAATGTCAGCTTTTCTTATTTTCTGTTTTTTTCCACCATTAATTGAAACAGTTGCCCACTTCACCTCTTTGTTATAGGATTTTGAATCAATTAATGTTTCTAAATCATCAATCTCTATTTTTTTTGAGATAAATTTCTCAATAGCCTCTAATCTATGTTTCTCTGATTGTGTAAAAAGAGAGCATGCAACACCACTATCCCCTGCCCTTCCTGTTCTTCCATTTCGATGAGTATAAACCTCTGGATCCATTGGTAATTCATAGTTTACAACTAAATCTACACCATCACTCAGTTCACCACCTCTTATATCAAGACCTCTTGCAGCAACATCTGTTGCTATTAAAATTGGATAGCTTCCATTTTTAAATCTTGCAAAAATCAGTGCTCTATCCTGCTGTTCAAGATCTCCATGAATTCCCTGAACTTTTAATCCCTCATCACTTAAAATATCTGTTAAATCTTTTACCATCTGTTTTGTATTACAGAAAATCAGAACTGAATTTGGATTAAAATATGCCAAAACTTTTAAAAGAGCTCCATTCTTACCACCCTTTCCAACAGGAAAATGATAAGTTTTAATTGTTGCTTCAGTATGAACAGTATCAATTGTTATGGATATAGGATCTTTTAGAAATTGAGAGGCAATCTCTTTTATCTCTTTTGGAAATGTTGCAGAGAAAAGCATTGTTTGTCTTTTTTTTGGAGCATCTTTTAGAATCTCAATCATATCCTCAAAGAAACCCATCTGAAGCATTCTATCACCCTCATCTAAAACAACAGATTTTATTTTAGATATATCTAAAGAGCCCTTTTTAATATGTTGTAATAGTCTTCCTGCAGTACCAACAACAATATGAGGAGTGTGAAGAAGAGACTCTAATTGAGGTCTAATTGGAACTCCACCAGACAATACAAGAACTTTTATATTACCAATAGATTTTGCAAGTTTTCTAATCTCATTCGCAACCTGTTCTGAAAGCTCTCTTGTTGGTGTTATAACAAGACTTTGAACAGTTTTTAAATTCTCTTTTATATTATGCAGAATTGCAATTCCAAATGTTGCAGTTTTTCCAGAACCAGTTTTAGCTTTTGCAACAATATCTTTACCTTTTATTAGATGTGGTAATGCCTCCTGTTGTATAGGTGTCATCTCGCTATATCCAATAGAGGCTAAATGCTCTAACATCTCTTTATTAAGCCCTAAAGAGGCAAATTGAGTTTTATTATCATCCATCAATTTATCCTAAAAATCTGGTTATAACATTTTAGTAAAAAAAATGATAGATAAATCTAAAGTGACAATATTATAACAACTCCAAAAAAATAGTATAAAACATAATATTTTATATATATCTATTTGAAAAAAATAGTTTTTTCTTGTAAAATATGTTTTTATCTTTAGGAGAATAAAATGAGAAAAGCTGTTATATTAATACTATTATCACTATTTATATCTTGTGCTCACAATGAAGAGAGAGAGGAGAGTATGCTTGCAAGATATGATGATGGTAAATTTGCAGATAATCCAGTTTCCTCAACAGAGGAATCGGATAAGGGATCAGAAAAAAAAGATAGTAAATCTGTTGCAAAAAAAGATGTAAAATCAAATAATACTAATAGTTCAGAGTTTGAAAAATTCTGTTTTAAAAATAAAAAAAATGAGATGAGTGGTGCAAAATTAGCAAAAAGTAAGAAAAATCTTGTAATAAGAGTTTTTGCTTCATCTGAATCTCTTGGTGGAGATGCTAAAATGACTCAATTAGAGGCTGAATCTCAAGCAAGAGTTAAATTAGCAAGTGCATTAGGAACAATAAATGGCTTTATTGGTCAAAAAATAGGTGATGAACTTCAAGAGATATTAGACTCTAAAGCAAAAAAAGAGGTTAAAAAAAGTAGCAAAAAAACTGCAACAGAAAAAGTAGATATTGTAGAGGTGATAACAAAAGCAAAAGTTACTGGAGTTGAAGTAACAAAAACACTCAACTATAAAAATAGGTTATATGTTTGTGCCGATATCAATTTAGAAAACTACTATACTAAAACTCTTCAAGAGCAAATTGGGGCAGAAAACATCTCAAAAATAATAGAGGCAATTCAGGATAAACTCCTTATTGATGCTATCTCAGAGTTATAATTTCAAAAAACAGTTATTGAAGCTGTTTTTTTGATAAAAATCAGACTATCATATCTTTTATATGGTGTTATTGGTGTATAGTGATAGTTCTCTTTTTTAGGATTATAAATAGTACCAAAAGCTCTATGCCAAACAGCAATATCAAAATATTTTAAATTAATGCCACTATCCAATTTATTTAAAATAGATTTATCATTAAATTTATAAAAATTGATTATCAATCTATCCTCACCTATTTTATATAAAATATCCTCTAAGCTGTGTGGAATTGGTTTTGCAATATTGAATACCTCTGGATTTTCACCCTCTTTTTTTGATGAAAGAACACTACCTGATGCTGTTGTAAATCCAACAGAGAATATTTCACTCTTTTTAAACTTTTTTTTCAGCAACTCTTTTAAATTATATAAATCTCCAAAATCAAAATTAGCTCCATCTAAATCACCAATATGACTATTATGAAACAGTAACACCCCTTTAGTATTCTCTCCATAAAAATCTAAAATATTCATCAATAGTTTATAAAAGTTTTTAGTTCTAATATTCCATCTATAACTACTTAAACCATTTTTCAAATAGTATAGATAGGCATATTTAACAACATAGCTACTCTGAAGCACATGAAATAGTATATTTTTATTAATAGTATTACTATTTTTGTTTAGATTATCTAAAAACATAACAATATTATCAAGTTTTTTAAGGCAATCACTATCACTATCACTATTATATATACAACTCAAACTATTTTTAATATCATTATATTTTTCAGGAATATATTTTTTAAAAAACATATTTATAATTTTTATAGATTTTTGATAACCATATAAATCCAATCCATAAATATGAATTTTTCTACTCTCATCTTGTGTATTGTTATAATTTTTTAACCACTGAACAAAAGAGGCACCCTCTTTATTGACCCAAAACTACTTTGGCCACACACTGTAACTATTTAAAAGATTATAGATAGTTTTTGAGTTATCTAATTCATCTGTTTTATTAATATATTTATCTATTTTATAAATCGATTCCCAATCTCCCTCAACAGCAACAAAACGAAAACCACAATTT
>JAFGXH010000286.1 GCA_016936735.1 bacterium | reverse complement strand
GTAAGAGGGGGCTAGGGGGTGAGGGGAAAAGAAAAAAATAGTTTTTTATCTAAAATTTAAATTCCGCTGAATAGTTACAAAAAAATAAATAATAAATAAAAAATCTATTTTTTTATTGAATAATAAAACTCTTTTGTTTAAAGTCAGAAATCTCTTTTTAGGAGGTATTATGGGAAAAATTATTATTAAAATAGGGATTATCTTTTTTATTATAGTTATTTTGGTATCTATATTACTATATTTTTTTCAAGAAAAATTGATATTTTTCCCTGAAAAATTAGATAAAAACTATAAATTTAGATTTAAAGGGAGATTTGAGGAGTTTTTTATAAAAATTAGTGATGCTATTTTTATAAATGCAGTTTTATTTAAAGCAGAATCATCAAAAGGATTAATTTTTTATCTTCATGGTAATGCGGGCTCATTGAAAAGTTGGGGTGAGATTGCAAATATATACACAGATTTTGGGTATGATATTTTAATGATTGATTATAGAGGATATGGAAAAAGTGATGGAAAAATAGATGATGAAAACATCCTATTTAGAGATATACAAACAGTTTATGATAAATTTAAAACAGAGTATGCTGAGAGTAATATTGTTATTATAGGACACTCAATTGGAACAGGAGTAGCATCTAAAATTGCCTCTCAAAATAGTCCAAAACTACTTATACTTCAGGCTCCCTACTACAATTTTACCGATTTAGTTCAACATATCTACCCTTTTATTCCAAGTTTTATTTTAAAATACAAATTTAAAACAGATAGTTATATTGAAAATTGTAAAACTCCTATATTGATATTTCATGGTGATAAAGATGAGGTTATATATTATGAATCATCACTAAAACTTCAAAAAAAACTAAAATCTAGTGATAAAGTGATAATTCTTAAAGGGGAGAGTCATAATGGAATAACATATAATCCAGAATATCAAAATGAGCTAAAAAAAATTTTAGAGTAGATTATGAAAATAGTATTAATACAACCACCATTCTCAGATTTTTATCAAACAAAAATCAGAAAATTCCCATTGGGATTACTTTCAATTGCATCCTATATTAAATCAAAATCATCAGATTATGAGATTGTTATATATGATACATTAGTATCAGATAAAAAAAAATCTGAAAAAGTTCCAAAAGAGCTTGAGTATACAAAACAGTTTTTTGTTGAGGATATATCACCATTCCATATTTTTCAAAACTACTACCGTTTTGGTGATAATTTAGATGATATATTAGAGAGAGTAAAAAATGAGAAACCAGATATTGTTGGTATATCACTTCTTTTTTTAGCATATGAAAAAGAGGCTCTTGAGGTTGCAAAAGGGATTAAATCTATTTTACCTAATACTATTATTGTTTTAGGTGGGGGTGGTGTAACATCAAAGCCTGAATATTTTGAAAATAGAGACTATATTGATCACCTAATATTAGGAGAGGGAGAGGAGCAATTTTTTAATTTTATTGAGTCTATAAAAGAGAATAAAAATATTTCAAACATATCTAATAAAACTAAAAATTCTGAATATTTAGATATAAAAGAGCTCCCAATTACTGACTATAGCTTTTTAAATCCAGAAAACTATAAATATGGAAAAGATAAAATGGCAATGCTATTAACATCACGCTCTTGCCCTTTAAAATGTTCATACTGCTCTGTTCATCAGGTTTTTGGAACAAAATTTAGGCAAAGAGATGTTGATTCAATAGTTGAAGAGATATCAAAGGCAGTTGAGTTTGGGATAACACATTTTGATTTTGAAGATGATAATCTTTTAGTCTCTAAAAAATTTGCAATAGAGCTTTTTTCTAAAATAGATAAAATTTTTAGTGGTAAATCACTCTCTTTTAGTGCAATGAATGGTTTATCTTTTGATAGAATAGATCATGAAACTCTATTACTAATGAAAAAAATAGGATTCTCAACACTTAATCTTGCTGTTGTAACAGTTGATTCAAAAATACAGAAAGATTGGAAAAGATATTTTAATTATGATAAATATAGCTCTGTTGTTGAGATGGCTTCAGATTTAGGTTTTAGTGTTGTAACATATCAAATTATTGGTGCACCATCACAAAAACTTAGTGATATGATAAAAACAACTCAATTTATTGCTCAAAATAGAACCCTTATAGGAACATCTATATTCTATGCAATTCCTCAAACCCCTATTTTTTCAGAGATAGATTCAAAAAATTTTAAACCTATTCATGCTCGTTCAACAGCTATTTTCTATGAAAATAGTGAATTTACAAAAGAGGATATTGCAACACTATTTTATGGAACAAGAGTTTTAAATTTTATTAAAAGTCTAATTCAAATAGATAACTCTCATCCATCTTTAGATATAAATAGTATTAAAAATCATATAAATAAAACTAAAGAGTCTTGGGAAAAAGATATATTTGAAAACTATAAATATATAAAGGAGATTATTTTAACAAAAAATATTGGTAATTTTAAATTAGATATGAACTCAATTGGAATTGCTATTTTAGAAGAGATTATTGATAAAAGAGTTATATTGGGAGTTTTTAGAACACCAAAAAAAGGGGAGTATATTTTTAAACCCTTAAATCTAAATAATAAAGTGTTGTGGAGGCTTTTAAATCTGCTTTAAACCACCAAGATAAGACATAACTAAATCACTATAGGTTTGATCTGAATTATGTATTATTATTGGATGTAGAATCTCAGGAGCCCCTTTTTTTCCCTTTACAGCCTCAACTAAAAAAAGTTTTGCATTTTGATCCTCTTTAGGATGAATAAACTGTATTTTAGATACTCCAATATTATGATGGGATGAGGCAACAACAAGATCTTGAAGTCGATTAAAGGGATATATCAATTTTAATCTTCCACCTGGTTTTAATAGATAATTTGATATTTTAAATATATCTAACATACTTGCTTTTATCTCATGCCTTGCAATTGCTTTTTCTGAATGCTCATTTATTCTTCCTGCATCAGATTTTCTGTATGGAGGATTTGAAAATATCACATCAAAGGAGGCAGGGGGAAAATGTTTTTTAAGATTATTTAAATCATCATGAATTAGAGATATATTTTGTAATCCATTTTTATCAAAATTATATTTTGATAAATTATATAGATCCTCTTGAATCTCAATTGCAGAGAGATTACTATCATCAATACCTAAATGATAAAGCATCATACTTATAATTCCACTTCCTGATCCTAACTCTAAATAGCTACAACTCTGCACCTCTTTAACAAAGTGAGCAAGAATTATTGCATCAATTGAGAAACGATAACCATTTTTATACTGATAAACAGTTACTAAACCATTGAAAACACTATCTTTAGTTACTTCCCTTGAAAAATTCGTCATAAGCCTCTTGAATAGATGTAAATGGAAAAGCCCCTTTTCTAATTAAGGATAGTTTGCCTCCTGTGAGGTCAATAATAGTGGAGGCAATCCCCTCCATTGGTGGATATTGATTAACAATATAATCAACACTACCTTCAAATTGCTCTTTTATCTCATTTAAATTATTTAATGGTGCCTCTCCAGACTTATTAACACTTGTTGATACTAAAGGGAAATCAATATATTTAAATATCTCATCCAAAAATGGACTATTATTTACTCTTATCCCTAATGTTCCACCATTTTTTAGTGATAGAATTGCTGTAACATGAGCTGGCCAAATTTTTTTGAATAGAAACTCTATATTTCTATTCTCTGATAAACACCACTCCTCTACCATCAGTTGATTTTTCATTAATACAATAAATGATTTCTCTAATGGTCTCTCTTTTATTTGTTGTATTTTTTTCATTGCTATTTCAGAAGGATATCTACATCCAATTCCAAATAGTGTCTCTGCAGGATAGATTATTACTGAATTGTTTTTAAAAAGCTCTGCTAAATTAGCTATATCCATACATTAAAACTCTCAAAAATTAAAATAGAAAATTTGTAACCACCTTTAGATTTTTTGTTTTAATAAAAATATTATTAAAAAGTTTCTCTAGTAGGTAGTTACAAAAATATATCAATCAAACACTATTATGCTATTTCTAACCCTAACTATTTAAGAAAATTGGTATAAGCACTATTTTATTAATAGAATAACCCTTTAAAAAGAATTATATAGTTTTTTTTAAGCTGTTACAACTATTTTTGTTTTATAAACAAAAAAATAGAAAAAATAAATAGGATTTTTAAGGATTATAATAGAAAAAGAGTTAAAAACAACATCTTTTTGCAAAAAATAACTCTAAAGCTATTTTTAGAGTTAAAAAATAAAACTATTTTTTTCTTTTCCCCTTTTTCATCTTTTTAGTAAATAAAATCAGGATTTTACTTACTTTTTAAGTCCCTCTCCAAGTATTGGGGAGGGATTTAGGGTGGGGGTTCTTTTAAAATTAAAAAAAAGTAACTAAAACCGGTTTCCGCTGAATAGTTAAAAAAATAAAACTATTTTGCCTCTAATTTACTTCTAAGTTTTTTAAATAAAGAACGAGATTTTTTTAAATGAGTTTTTTTCTCAGAAATCTCAATAACTTTATCAAGCTCTTTTATATCATCTTTTGTTCCGATTCTTTCCATAACATAAACAGATGCAGCAATAACACCTGGGTCTTTATCTACCATTGATTTCTCAAAAATAGCTTTTTTAGCCTCAGGAGTATTGAAATCTACAAGAGAGTATGTTGCTTTTTGACGAACAAATGTCTCATCTTTTTTATTTCTATCAAGAGCTTTTATATAGCAAGCAACATCTTTTTTACACTCATTTGTAAGCTCCATAACTTTTAATGTTACTTCGAATGTTGCTTTTAAATCAACATCTTTCTCTTTTGCCCATAACTGTTGATAATCTTTGTAATAATCATAACCAGCAAAGTTAGATAGTGATTGAGCAGCATCAATTCTTAAATCAGGAAAAGTCTCTCCATCAATTTTTAAATCACCACTTAAAGCCTCTTTCATAACATGTTTTAAAGCCTCTGGAGTTCTTAAAGATGCTAACATACGGTTAATATTTGTTGCCTCATTTACAAGTTTTGGAAGCTCATTTTCATCTTTCTCTTTAACAATCATACCTTTTAATTGATTGTATCTTTTTATTAAAACAGGAACAGCTTTTGTTATATTAATACTACCAATTGCAGCCTGAGCTCTTACTCTTACTTCAGAGTCTGAGTGTGATAAAAATTTTTGAAGAATATCCCACTCCTCTTCTGTTCCCATCTCACCAAGCATAACCATAAAGTTAAAATCAATATCAGACTGTTTTAGTTTAGGATTGCTTTTTTGAAAGTTTTTAAAATCCTCATTTTTACCATCAATAGTTTCTCTAATTGCATCAAGTGCTGGTTTTCCAAAAGCAACTAAAGCATCACGAGCAACCGCAAAAGTTCCACCTTTATTACCTTTTGAATCTTTTATAATAAAGAGAGCTTTGATGAGTGTTGGAATCGCTTTTGGGTCTCCAAGTTGACCAAGAGCAACTACAGCCTGTTTATTTAAAATGATATGCTGTCCATCAGTCATATTCTCTGCAACTTTTATCAATGCAGGAACAGCATCTTTTATTTTCATATCACCAGTTGCAAGAATCGCTGCCTCTTTTGTGAACATCTCTGTTGCATCAATTGAGTCAATAATAAGCTGAATAAGTTTTGGATTTGGATTTTTTAAACCTTTAATACTATTGATTGATAATGTACTAACACTTTTATTTTTCGAATTAACACCAATTTTTACAGCCTCTATAATTTTCTCTTCATTATCAATCTGAATAATTGATCTAAGAGCTTTTGGTGCAAAACTTTTATCATCCTCTTTTAAGATATCAATAAGTTTATCTGCAGCTCCAGCAATTTTCAGTTCCCCAACTTTTGAAATTGCCTCATCACGTGTTTTAGGATTATCAAGTTTTGATATCCATGTTTTTGGATCATTTGGATCATTTTTTGAACATCCCATAACAATCAGCAATAGTGCTAAAAAGATAAAAGATTTTGTTTTATACATATGAAACTCCTAAAAAATTCTTCAAAGCAAGTATAAAAGATAATAGTTTGCAAATCAAGAAATTTTCTTTAAAAGATTGATTTATTGATAAAAAGGGGGGATTTTCACTATTTTTTCACTTTTTAACTCTTTTAATAATATTTTTGTTGAAGTTAGTTCTCTATTTTTGTAGAATTACAAATCTAATATCTCTGGAGGATTAATGAGAAAGATTATTGCTCTCTTTATTTTTATTGCTATTTTTACTGGATGTAAAAAGGATAAAAATATCTCAATAGACAATAAAAAGGTTGAGAATGTTGTACAAAAAAAGATTTCAACAAAAAAAGTTGAAAAAAATGGAATTGCAACTGTTTTACCTGAGGATACTCTTCTTTTAGCAAAATTTTCATCTCTTGAAAGTGTTTATAGAAACTTCTCAATAAATGAGAAAGGAGTATTTGGTTTTTCAATAAAAGAGCTCTCTATGATTAAAGAACAAATTGGTTTTCATCCACTTGCTTTAAATCATTTAGAGGGAATAGGGATTGACTCTAAAAGAGAGTTTGGATATGGACTTTTAGATTTTAATATTGAAAAAAAATCTAGCTCTATGCTTATTTTTATTCCTATAAAAGATGGAAAAAAACTTATATCAAAATGGGAAGAGATTTTAAAAACTGCAGGAATGGAGTTAAAAGATGTTGATACTTTTAAACAATTTAATATTGATGAGGTATCAATATATCTTAAAGAGGTTAGTGGATATATGTTGGTTATTTTTAATCCAGTTGAGGATGCTTTAACTCAAGCAAAAGCAATGTTTCAGAAAAAAACATTATCTAACTCAAAACAGTATCAAGAGATTGGTGAAAAAGCTGGTTCTGGTGAAAGTTTCTATCTATATGCAAATTTCTCCTCATTTTTTGATAATAATAGCAAACAACTAAAAAATCTTTTTGATGAGATTTATCATGGAATGAGTGAAACTGTTCCATCAACAATAATATCAATGTTAAACTCATATCAAGGAATGGGATTATCTGTTGATTTTGAAAAAACAGATTTTATTTTAAGTTGGGTTGCCTTTATTGATAAAAACTCAAAAGTTAATGATCTATTAAAAGATGTATCTTTCAAAAAAGATAGAATTTTAAGTGTAGTATCTGAACCTCTTTTTATTCTATCATTTGCATTAAATCCAATTGCATATTGGGAGCTAATAAAATCGATGTTAGGAGAGTATGATCTCAAAGATATGAATGAGAATTTCGCTAAGATGAAAACAGATACTGGAGTTGATTTTATTGAGGATATTCTAAAAAATATTGGTGGAAACTTTAATATGGGAGTTTTTGATTCATCTAAAATTAATCTTAAAGGATTTCTTATTAATTTTGTAGGTGATTTTACAGTTAAAGATTCAAAAAAGGCTGAAGAGACTATTGAAAAACTTCTACAAAAAACAGAGAATAAAACAGTTGAAGAGATTAAAGGTACTAAAACTTTTATTATAGATTTAATGGTTATTAAACTCTATTTAGGAGTGAAAGGTGAACATGTTATATACTCTATTGATAGAACACTTTATGAAGAGATGATATCTGGTGAAAAATCAAAAGGATTTCTATCAACTTGGAGTTCAAACAAACCAAAAGTAGAGTTAAACTCAGATTTACAGCAACTCTATTTCAACTATAATGAGTTAATAAAAATGTTTAATAACTCTCCAGAGATATCAGCAGATATTTGGAGATCAGTAATGAATCTATTATCACAATTTGAGTATACTTTAATCACAGCTGGAAAAGATGGTGATATTTGGTATGGTGATTTTATTCTTAAAACAAAGTTTAAAGAGCCATTCTTACTTGAATTAAAACCACTTATTTTTGATATTGCAAAAGAGGATGGATATTCTGAAGAGTAAAATCTATCTATTTTCTATTTATCTTGTTAAAACCACGCTGTTCATTAAATGATTGTCACTATGTCTACATGTGATTCATATAGCTAATCGATTTAGTTTTTTGATTTAAGAAGAAACTTCATTCCACCAATATTTGCTCTGTTATATAT
This sequence comes from bacterium, assembly GCA_016936735.1. Classification (GTDB taxonomy): domain Bacteria; phylum UBP6; class JAFGXH01; order JAFGXH01; family JAFGXH01; genus JAFGXH01. The sequence goes on along the minus strand of JAFGXH010000286.1, from coordinate 7,626 downwards.
TGTCTCACCACCACCTGTTCCAGCTGTGTATATAACAAAATGTTGGAAATAACTCATATTAAAGTAGTCTTTGATAACAATTTTATATGTTTTTGTGTTATTCAAGTCAACTTTTAAGAAGGATGAGTTTCCCCAACGATCCCAATCTCCACTTCCAAGATGTGGCATCACAATATAGCCTGTTGTTACTAGTTGATTTGATGTGTTTTCCCAAACCTCAACCTTTTTGAAACAGGATGTGATTCCTGTATCAATAGAACGACCATTGCCATACTCTAATTGCATTAAATATGTTCCACTACTTTGTGGAGAGAATGAGTTATAAATAAGCTCATCTGTTGGTGCTCCCCAATCTGCAAAGTGTGCTCTTCCATGATCTGTTGCATTTGTTGGAATATTAAATCCACTAATCTCCGCTGTCTCTATTCTATTATAGTTATCTCCCCAGAAACATATAGGATTAGCAATATGACTCTCTAATCCTTGAGAGCTTAGGGCAGTAACTGAGTAACAGTATGATCTGTTTGCATAGTCTCCAGAGTTTGGATCACTCCAAGGTGAACTAATATTCTCTGCAACAAGTGCTCCATCTCTATAAACATTATATGTTACAGTATAAACACCATAGTTGCTATCATTGCTATTTCCACTAAAACTAACTGATAGTTTTCCGTTTTGTGGAACAACAGATGTTACTGTTGGTAGATGTGGAGCAAAACAGTTTCCCTCATTAGAGCAGTTTTTTGAAACAACAGTTTTACCTGCAATTGTATCATTCATTGATATAACAATAGTGTTTGTTCCAGATAGATCTGCTAATGTTATCTCACCAGTTTTTACAACACCATTAAGACGAACCTCTGTTGCTTTTAGAAAACCACTATTGTCTGTTGAAACCTCTGGAAGATTGATTGTGATCTCAATCAATTTACCTTTATATTTAAAGTTTTTTAAAGTGATAATCGATGTTGAGGCAAAAATACTATTTCTTACATATTTTGATATTTTAGGGTTGAATTGAATACCTGTTTGAGTCGCTTTTAATCCAAATATAGCATCAACAACCATTGAGATATATCCTGCAACACTCCAAAGCTGTCTTTGAGAGTTAACAACTGGTCCAGTTAAATCTCTATTTTGGTAATCTTTTCTACCATCATAATATGAGTTTGATAAAGTTGAATACTCATAGTTCTCCATATTTGATAAATTGAATGCTGTTCCACGATAAAGACTCATAAGTGCATTATTATAGGCTGCATCATTCTCAACATGAAGAGCTGCTCTTAGGGCATAAGCTGTAACAAATGGCCATATTGCACGATTATGATAAACTCTTGTACTTGGTTCTTGTGGCCATATAACTGCTGGACCTGCATCTGTTACAGGATAGTTTGCAACAACATTTTGAGCCTCATTATCAGATGCCATTCCACTTATAACCGCTAATGATTGACCTAATAGATCAAATTTTCTTATTGCAGCACTATTTAGATATGTTGTTTTCATTGCAGAGAATAGTCTCTCTTCACTAAGATAGAAATTTGAATCGATTGCTGTTTTTAAACTATCTCTCCAACCCTCGAATTTAGTTGCATTTGTTAAATCGTTTTTCTCTCTTGCAAGTTTAGAACCAAGATCAAGAATAATATAGTGCAGAACATTTGTTGATAAAACTTTAGACATTCCCAAATGAACAGTATCATTTGCTGTCCAGTATGGATATGTCTGCTCTCTCCAATCGAGAAATGATTGTTCACCTTTATAAAGACCATCTGTTGAGTCATAAATTGACTCTCTATCAGCCTCAATTGTGTTTTTAATAGCCTCATAGGCATCATTTAAAAAGGCATCTCTCTCTGCTCCATCAAGATATTTAAGTGTTTCATAAGCACCTAAAGCCCAAACAACACGATCTGTACTAATTGGCCAAGAGCCACCAGAGCCTGTGTCTTGAATAATCTGTTTTCCAGAACCACCTGCAGCAGATTTTCTATCAGATATTTTAAAATTAAGTGAATTTTTTGCTCTTGTTGGATTAACCATACCTAAAGCTAAATTAACAGCATATGATGTATCTCTTGTCCAAACATATTTCCATTTACGACCAGTCTCAAAACATTCACATGGAACATCATCTCCATTGTTAAAACCCCAATCATTAATACTTGATACACTATTCTCAAAAACCTCATCAATAGATAGGGCAAATGTTGCATCAAAAAGGGTATTGTTTGTTCTTAAAATCATCTCACCTGCTCTTTCAGAAACAACTCTCTGTTTTCCAGCAGGAATATTATCCATTAAATCAACATTTGTTGTTATTGTATAGGTTTTTAAATCGGTTCCTGTTGCAGTAACTGATGAGTTTTTTCCATTCCATTGAAGAGATGTTATTGGTTGAATCTGTTGAATACACTCTAAACCATTTGCAGAGTAACCACTATCACAGTTACAAACAGAAGAGCTATTTTGAACAACACAAGAGCCATGACCAGAACATGTTACAGATTCACAAGGGTTTGATTGATTAATACAGTTATGATTTGAGTCACAAGTATAGTCTGTTTCGCAATCATTTTCAGAGTCACAACGACCACTATTTAGTTCACAAACTCCTGTTGTTGAGTTGCAGCTTTTCCAAGAGTCACAGGTAACATTATCACAGGGATTAACAACATCCTCAATACAGTTAAGGCCATCTGAGTGATAACCACTATTACAGTTACATTTTGCTAATCCATTCTCAACAACACAGGAGCCCTGATTTGAACAGGTTTGACCAATACATGGATCTCCCTGAATAATACAGTTATGATTTGAATCACAAACCTCTATTTCGGAACACTCTGTAGCAGTATTACATCTTCCAGGTTTTAACTTACACTCACCAAGCTGACATATCTGCCACTCACTACAAAAAACATCTTTACACAAATCCTCCTTCTCATCATCACCACCACAAGATATAAATAGTGGAGAGAGAAGAGTTAAAAGGATTAGATAAACTAAATTTTGTTTTACCATAATATCTCCTCCAAAAAAAATATTCAATCAAAACGATTCTAATTTAGAAGCAAAAAAAAGTCAAATGATAGTGAGTTAAAAGATATTAAACTCTTTTAAAATCTCAATATTTTTCTCAAACTGTTTGATAAGCATCTCTCTTCCACCAAAAAACTCAATCTCTCTATATTTACACTCATTTTGAAGATATTGTGATTGATAGTTAAGAGATATCATTTTATTAAATCTGAAGCTATCAAAACTAAAAAACCTCTCATGAAGATGGCTTGATGCAAATATTAATATATCATAAACTTTACTACTCTCATTAATATTTTGGAAAACACAACCTATTTTTTTAAAATCTGATTTAGAAACTTTAAAACTAAAATAGTCTGGAATAGAGCGACCTGTAATAGAGAAAACATCAATATCATAAACTCCAGAATCTTTGAGAAAACTAAATACTGTTTTAGAGACACTACCAGTTCCAACTAAGGCAACTTTAGGAGACTCTTTTTCTAAAATAGTTTTTTTATATGATTCAGAGAATCCGTAATAGTCTGTATTAAAAATTTTCCAAACCCCACTATCCTCCAAATATATTGCAAGATTTCCATTTTGAGTTTTTTTAACAATATCATCTGAGTGGTCTGAAATTTTAAAAATCTCATCTTTCAGTGGTTGTGTTATATTAAAAAAACGGTAACCATACTGATGAATATCTTTAAAGAAAGTAGCAATAGAGTCTCTATCTACCTCAATTGCATTATAAAAGTAATCTATATTATTCTCTTTAAAGTAGTTGTTGTATAAATTTGGGGATAAAGAGTAAAGAACAGGTGAACCTAAAACTGCTCCATAGTAATATTTTTGTTTCATATATAGACCCCTCATATAAATTTAATCACAAAAAAACTATATACTATTAATGGAGACTCTTAATATCAATAAAAAAATATAAATAAAATAAAAATAGGAATGAACAGTGTATTTTAATGCACTGCAAGAATAATAAAAAAAAATGAATAGTGTATTTTAATGCACTGCATTTATAGTTTTACTATTATGGTTCTAAAAGAATTGTCTCTATCTCATATAGTAGATAGAGTATTTGATAGAAAATTGTCTTTTTTTCATGAGTTAATTCAGGAATTAGCTCAAGATTTCTTGCAATTGTGTGATCATATTGAATTCCCTTAAATATTTTATAATAGGTTGGTGAGAATTTAAACTGTTGAAACTGAATCTGTGTATTCTGTTTCTTTTTAATTTTTAAATGACCACGTTTACTAAAGATAATATGAAGTTTATCTGTTGGATAGTATTGAGAGACTCCATTCAATACTGTTTCATAAAAACTGATATTTATTGGAACGATAATAGGAACCATTTTAAATTCACTATAAAACTCAAATGTTCCATCTCTCCAAGTAAAAATCTCATATAGTTTCTCTTTTACCTGTTTAGAAAGCAGTTCAAAAACCTCAAAAGGTTGAAGAATTCCTTTTGAAATAAGAGTCTCTCCCAATCTATTATTAAAATTTCCCATAACATTGAGAGCCTCTTTTAGTTGCTCTTGTGTTATTTTCCCCTCTTTTAATAAAAAATTACCTAACAGTTCAGATTTTTTATTGGATTTAATAAAAATCGGTTGTCCATTTTTAAAAATAACCTCTTTTTTTACCCCTTCAGAGTTATATATTTTTACAAGTCCTGTTACTGAAGTTGAAAAATACCTATAGAGTAATCTTATAAATGATGTTGTTGCAAGAGATGATTGATAATCTGGTTTAACCTCTTTTTGTTGAGTTGATGCATGCATCGAAAACAGAGCATTTAACTCTGGAAAAAACTCAACAAGCTTCCAATTTTGACCATCATTTGAGAAAAACTCTTTACCAGTAAGTTTCTCAGATTTAATTAAAGAGGCAATTGTTCCTAATGTTATTGGTCCTAAAACAGGATTTCTACCATCATTTATATAATAGACATCTCCAACATCTGTTGAAACATATCTACTTGGTGAAAGATAGACAACTTTTTGTGAAAAATTTGGATCCTCTTCAACTTTTGGAATATATGTTATGTATCCTGTTGGATGAACACCTGTTGTCTCAGCTTTGTTATCCTTTGCATATAGATATCTTGTTTTATTATAAACAGCCTTTCTTGATTCAACAATCTCCTCTGCAAAAATATCATGTAGAAATTCAGAGAATTTAGATCTAGTCATTCTTAAGTTCTCTTGATAAGCAACCTCATCAAGAGCCTCAACAACATCCTCTGCTGTTTGAAAACGACGTTCAAAATTTTTCTCTAATATCCTATCAATAACATTTGCTAATGCTTCAGGAATAGCTGCATTAAGAGAGCGAACTTTTATTTTTTCTGAGTTTGTTATTTTGTTTAAAATATCAATATCATTATTTCCCTGAAACAGTCTTGTTAATGTTAACATCTCAAAAGCAATAATTCCACCTGCAAATATATCTGAACGGGAATCAATTTGATCTCCAAGAACCTGTTCAGGAGACATATAACCAAGTTTTCCCTTGAATTGTCCTGTTTTTGTTTGATCTATATCCCTATTTTGTGCTCTTGCAATACCAAAATCAGATATTTTAACAACACCATTATATGATATTAATATATTTGAGGGTGATATATCTCTATGAATAATATTTAATGGATTGTGATTCTCATCTTTTGCTGAGTGTGCATAACCAAGACCAGTAAAAATCTCTTTTAAAATAAAGATAATAACATTTAGAGGAATATACTCTCTTCTTTTTGAAGATTTTCGTAAAAGATGAAGTAAATCTTTGCCATCAATATACTCCATTGCAATAAAATACTGTTGGTTTATCTCACCAAGCTCATAAATCTGAACAATATTATTATGTTGAAGTCCTGCAGTAAGTTTAGCCTCATTAATAAACATTCCTCTAAACTCATCATCATTGCAAAATTTTGGAAGAATTCGTTTAATAACTAAAACTTTTTCAAATCCACTCACACCGAAAGTTTTAGCCTTGAATATCTCTGCCATCCCTCCAGCGCCAATCTTTTCAATTAATAGATATTTCCCAAATGGGATTGGTTCGAAACCCTCTATTTTATCCATAATCTATTTTACAACTGTAATAAATGTCTCTTTATATTCACTCTCTTTCTCAAACAACTCTTGAAATTTTTTTGCGTCATCTCTAGTTTTAAAAAAACCCAATCTAACACGATAATAAAGTGTCCCTTTTGATTCGGTAGATTCTATAAAAACTTTATAGCCAGATGATAATAATTTTTGTAAAATTTTATCTGCATCCTCTTTTTTTGTTGTTGCACGAATTTGGATAATATACTCACCTTTCTCATCAGACTTAAGGGATGTTTTAAATTCAGTTTGATTTGAATCAATTTGATTACTATTTTTGTCTGGATTTAGAGATTTTACTTTTTCAATATCTATTTTTGATAAATCTATACTATTTTTTTCATCCAATTTACCATTATCTTTTTTTTCTAAATCTTTTTTAGGGTTTTTATCTAAAATATTCTCATCATTTTTTGTTGTTTTATTGGAATCTTTTAGATTTTTAATATTTGAATCAACATTTTCCACTTTTAAAGAGTTATTTGAATCAATATTAGGTTCTGAATTCTCAATTTTTTTTGAGGTGAGATTATTATCTGAAACATTTTCAGAACTGTTTTTAGTAGTTGATGAATCTTTTTTTTCAATAATAGCAACATTATTAACTGCAGACTCACACTCTAGTGTTTTTATATCACATTTTTTTTTACCAATAAAGAAACCAGCAAAAAAAATTAAAACTGAAACAATAATCAATATAAAAACTATTGATGCAACCTGTTTGTTATCGAGATCTATTTGATAACGATCTCTCATCTTATTTAAATTTCTCATAAAACTCTTGACAAAAATCCATAAATCTTATACATAGGAAATGTAGCATTTTTAAATGCTTTTTTCAATATTTTTTAAAGGGGGCTTTATGAAATACTTTGAGAATCTTAAAGATGATTCAAGAGTAATTGGTATGTTGATTGAAAAAAATATAATTTCAGAAGAGGAGTATAAAAAAATGCTCGATGCACTACCTGATGAAGCTGATAAACTTGAGGAGCTGACTTTAAAAGATAAATAGAGTTTTCAGAGTTGTTTAAAATCATTAATAATTACTAATTTTAAAGGATTTATTAGATGGATAATTTGTCTGAGTTCTCATCACTTATTCTTTCTCTTGCATCTTCTGCATCTTATTATATGGGAGAAAACTCTCCAGAAGTAGATTTAGATATTGCTTGTCATACAATAAATACAATTGAGATGTTACAGAAAAAAACATTGAATAACCTAACAAAAGAGGAAGAGACTCTTCTAGAGGATGTTCTTTATAGAATGAGACTAAAATTTATTGAAGTCTCTAAAAATAAAAACTGTAACTGTAAAATATAATCAAAAAATATCTAAAAGAGTCCTTGAAAATATAATGTTTTTCAAAAAATTCAAAAAATATTCTAATTTTTAATGTAATACAGTTCACAATTGAGTATTTTTATTAATTATTTAATAAAATATTAATTGAAAATGATTAT
>JAFGXH010000285.1 GCA_016936735.1 bacterium | reverse complement strand
TACATGAACAGTGGGTTTTAACCTACTGAAGATATAACAAATTTTTTATTTTAATAATATAATTAATACTCTTTTATTTAGATATTTACTATATTCAGTATTTTTAAAATCTAAGCTAAACTTAGCACCATTAAATCTATTTTTGAGGCATTACAAAAATATAGATGCTTTGCAATCTCATTTGCAGTTGCCCCTGTTGTTGTAATATCATCAAAAATTAAAAATGAGTGATTTTTTACTAACTCAACAGCAGATTCAGATATTTTAAAAGCATTTTCACTGTTTTTTACTCTATCAAAACTGTTTTTCATTAATGATTGCTGTTTTGTTTCAATATCTTTTTTTATATTTTTAAATATTTTTTTATCCCAACCTGCAGCTTTTAAAATTAAATCTGTCTGATTAAATCCACGAACTCTCTCTTTTTTTACATGAAGAGGAACAGGAAGAATATAGTCATAATTTTCAACAGTTTCTGAAAAATACTCAACTAACCAAGAGCCAAAAAGTTTAGAAAGTGAGCGATAGTCATTAAATTTATATGAATGAATTAGATTTGAAACGATATTATTATATGGAAATAGAGAGAATATTTTTTCAAAGTAAAAATCGGTTCTCTCAAAATATAGATTTTTTGGAAAAAAATCTATTTTATCTATACAGCTCTGACAAACTCTATTTTCAGAGCTTTTTTTACAAATAATACATTTTGAATCTAGAAAATAGTTAAATATATTCATATTTTTATCAAAAAATATAACTAATTTTATCTATTTTTCAGTTAATCTTCAATATAAAAAAGTTTTTAAACTATTTTTTAGATTTTTATTAAAAGAAAAACTTTTGAAATCTATTCAACTTTCAAAGAGAATAGAAGATTTTTGATATAGTAATCATATTGAAAAATATCCTGAAGCTGTTTTAAAAGTGTTGTTGCTTTTGAATCATCTCCAGTTCCAATAAGATATAAAGCCTCTGCAAGATTAATAAAAGGTGAATTTTGAGCCTTAAGTTGACCATTTGTTAGATATTTTTTTGCTTTCTCAAAGTCATTACTTTTAATAGCAGCCTTAACAGCAATTAAATAGAATAGTGGATTAGTATCCTGCAACTCAATCCCTTTATCAACATAATTAAAAACATTTTTATACTTTTTTGTATTATAATTTAGGTATGATAAATAGAGATAGTTTGAAAAATTTCTATCATCTAACTCTAAAGCCTTTATAAAATAGAAAAGTGCTCTATCATATTTCCTAAGTTGATAATATATTATTCCAACATTGTTTAAAACAATATATTTCTCTGAATCTGGATCTTTTATAAGAGTATCATAATATTTCATTAAATCTTGAGGCTCATAAAATCCAACAAAATAGTCTGTTAATTTTAAATAGTTTCTTACATAATAATCAGGGTCAATTTTATTTAATTCATAAAGTGTTGCATTTGCTAAATCAAAATCTTTTTTAAGAGCTGCAATCTCAGCTTTCATTAAATAAAAAACATTATTATATCTCTCTTTTGAAATAAGCATGTTTAAAGAGTCAATCGCCTCTTGATAGTCACCTTTTGTTTTATAATACTCAAATGTTAAAATGTGAGACTCTTTATCTAATCCCTGAACCTCTTTTTTAAATTGATTTATATAAAAATCTGCTTTATCATAATTTTTTTGTTTAATATATAATAAGGCCATATTAAAAAGAGTTGGTGGATATTTTGGCTCAAGAGCCAAAAGTTTTGTTGAATAATCAAAAGATTTTTGAAAATTGTTTTGAAGTCGATAAATAATTGATATATGTTTTAAAATATCTAACTTATCACTTTTTTTAGCTTTAAAAAACTCCTTTTCTTCTAAATCAAGAAAAATCTCTAAAGCATCTTTATAGTTCTTCTCAAACTGATATAGTGATGCACCAAGAAGAATAAATGAATCAATAGGTGCATCTTTCATTTTTGTTAAATATTTTAGAGTATTTATTGCTCTTGAGTAAAAACCAATCTCTAAATATACTCTTGCAAGAACAAATTTTGAAAAAGATGACTTCTGATTCTCATAATAAGAGACTGCACCTCTAAAATCTTTTGATTGAAGAAAAGATTTTGCTAGCATTTTATTTGCAGCCATAAATCTAGGTTCAAGTTCAACAGATTTTTTAAAAGACTCTACTGCTTTTTCTGCCTGAGTTTTAAGATATATCTGTCCTAAAAGATAGTGAGATATTGGATTAGCTGGCTGTATTTTATATCCCTCTAATGCCTCTGAATATGACTCATTAAATTGAGCCAATTTAAAATTTAGTGCACTTAGAGCATTGTGAATCAAAACATTACTACTATTTTTAGCTAACATAGTTTGAAGTATCTTTTTGTATGCCTCTAAATCCTCTTTTTTCTCAATTGATGATGTTGATAAAGAGATTGCAATAATCATCTGAAAAAAAGAGTCAACTCTTGTTGGATCTTTTACTAAAACCTCTTTAAACTTCTGAACAGAAAGAATATAATCCTCTTCATTATCATCATAGTAGTCATTAATAGCAGATATATGTAAATCACTCTCTGTTCTGTCTGATAAAATAATAGACTCTGACCATTTTTTAATATACTCTTTTAATGGATCTTTTTTCTCCTCTCCAACAGAGACCTCTTTTATTGTGGATTTTATCTCTGAAAAATTCTCTAAAAGATAAACGGTTCCAAATGCAATGCCTGCTAAAAAGGCTGCAACAAAAGTATACTTAACTATTAGTTTAGGTATAGAGTCTCCTGTTGCCTTTGTTTTTTCTATTCTGCTTGGAAAATAGGCTAATAGTTCATTAAATTTTTCAACAGGTAACCACTCTCCTCCACCTTTAGAAAAAAGCCACTCTTTTGTAACATCACCCGCTTTTATTGCCTGAATCATCTCATCAATATTATATGGTCCAAGAAATAGATTTCCCTTTTTAGCTTTATAAAACATTTCAGATTTTTTAATTTCACCTGTTTCAAAGGGTGTATATCTATTTAATAGAGATCTCTCCTCATCTTTTCTAATTTTTTCAATATCAACAGCAGGAAGTGTAAACTCATTTGTAAAAAACTCCTCTGAAATATTTGCAGAAACAGGTTGCATTGAATAGTCATCAGAACTATTGTTATTAAATGAGTTAATTGTATTACTTATAGAGTTAGGGTTTCCTTTATCTGTATTTGGAAAAAATGGATTTGAGTTAGAGGATTTTGACAATGCCTCTGACAAAAATGGATTACTATTAGATTGAACTGATGGAGGATCAAAATCAAAAGAGCTCATTTTCCCAGATTTTTTTGAATCTATTGGTGGAATAGGGGGAGTATCTTTATTATCTATTTTTATTGGAGGGAGTTGAGTCTCTCCTGTTTTATCAAACTCTATCTCAGAAGATACAGATGCTAATGTTGGCTGAATATTTTTACACTTTGGGCACTGTGTTTTTATTGTTTTTCCTTTACTTGAATCAGGAACATTTATTTTATAAACAACACCACATTTTTCACAAGTGATTTTCATGTAAAACCTTTAATATATTTAGATTATTTATAAAGGGCCTCTGACAATTCATGTGTTAAGGCATTAAGATTATCTGTTGCTACTTGAAGTTCAAATGGAGTCCTCTCTTTTAAAGCCTTCTCTGCATCTTCAATACGTTCTTTAAGTTTTTTAACTTTTGCCTCCTCAAAAACTCCACCCAAAGAGAGCAGATTTTTTGCTGAATATAAAACTGTTTCTAGATTATTTGAAAGCTCTATAACTTTTTTTCTCTGTTCATCCTGAATTTTATTATTTTTAGCCTCTTGAACAATTTTATTTATCTCCATCTCATTTAAACCTGATGTTGGAGTAATTTGAACAGCTTTTTCCTCTCCTGTTCCTAAATCTTTTGCAGAGACATGAAGAATACCATTTGCATCAATATCAAATGTAACCTGAATTTGAGGAACTCCTCTTGCAGCTGCAGGAATTCCTGTTAACTCAAATCTTGCAAGAGAGCGATTTTCTGATGATAACTCCCTTTCACCTTGTAAAACATGAACAGTAACAAAACTCTGATTATCAAGAGCTGTTGTGAATATTTCACTAACTCTAACAGGAATTGTAGTATTTTTTTCAATCAGTTTTGTAAAAATTCCCCCTTTTGTTTCAATACCTAAAGACAAAGGAGTTACATCTAAAAGTAATACATGCTCTATCTCTCCAGTTAAAACAGCCCCCTGAATAGATGCACCAATTGCAACAACCTCATCTGGATCAATACCTTTATGAGGAGCTTTTCCAAAAAAAGAGGTAACTTTATCTTGAACTTTTACCATTCTTGTCATACCACCAACAAGAATCACCTCATCAATATCATTTATACTTAATCCTGCATCTTTTAAAGCTATTCGACATGGATCTAATGTCTTCTCTATTAAATCATCAACAAGAGACTCAAATTTATGTCTCGCTAAATTTACAACTAAATGCTTTGCACCAGTAGCATCTGCAGTTATAAATGGAATACTAATCTCTGTCTCTAAAACTGAAGATAACTCATGTTTTGCTTTCTCTGCAGCCTCTTTTATTCTTTGAAGAGCTGTTTTATCTTTTGATAAATCAATCCCATTCTCTTTTTCAAATGTCTCTAAAAGAAAATTCATTATTCTTATATCAAAATCCTCTCCACCAAGCATTGTATTACCATTTGTGGCTTTAACTTCAAAAACACCATCATCAATTTTTAGTATAGAGACATCAAATGTTCCACCACCAAGGTCATAGACAGCTATTGTTTCAGATACTTTTTTCTCAAGACCATATGCAAGAGCTGCTGCTGTTGGTTCATTAATAATTCTTTTAACATCTAAACCTGCAATTTTTCCAGCATCCTTTGTTGCTTGACGTTGAGCATCATCAAAATAGGCAGGAACAGTAATAACAGCCTCTGAAATTGACTCTCCAATGTAATCCTCTGCTATCTCTTTAAGTGTTGATAATATTTTAGAGGATATCTCTTGTGGTGAAAACTGTTTTCCTGCAATTTCAACCCAAGCATCATTATTTGAGGCCTTTATAACTTTAAATGGAACTCTATTTTTAAAAGCTGTTATCTCTGGATCATCATATTTTTTACCAATTAATCTTTTTATGGCATAAACAGTATTTTCATGATTAGTGACAGCCTGTCTTTTTGCAACTTGACCAACAAGTTCCTCTCCATTTATGAATGCAACAACAGAGGATGTTGTTCTACTCCCTTCGCTATTAGGAATAACAATAACCTCATCTCCCTCCATAACAGTAACACAGCTATTTGTTGTTCCAAGATCTATTCCAATGATTTTAGACAATTTAGACTCCTATCAATATCACTTATGCTTCAACATCTATTTTACTCTGTTCAGTCTCATTCTCATCCAATAAAGTAGTCTCTTCAACAGGCATCTCTTTGGGAGCCTCTGTTCTTTTTGAAACAATAACTTTGGCAGGTCTTAATAGTCTGTCTCCAATATAATAGCCCTTTTCATACTCAATGATAACAGTATTATCATCAACCTCATTATTAGGCATAATTTGGAGAGCCTCATGTTTTGAAGGATCAAATAGAGTTCCCATAGAGTCAAAAGGTTTTACATTATAACTCTCTAAAACTCCTAAAAACTGACGATAAACAAGATCTATTCCATCAGATAATGCTTGAAAATCTGAACTACTTTTAGAGTGTTCAATTGCACGTAAAAGATTATCAATAGCAGGCAATGTATCTTTCAAAAGAGATGATATTCCATATTTTTTGATATCATCTATCTCTTTTTTTGTTCTCTTTTTAAGATTTTCAAAATCTGCAGCAACTCTTACATAACCATCTTTAAGTTTTGCGAACTCCTCTTTTAGTGATTCATTCTCTTTCCTAATAGAGTCATTCTCTTTTTTTAGCATATCAATAATCTCATTAGAGATCTCTGGTGTTTTTGCCTCTTGCTCCTCATTGTTAATATCAGTTTTTAATTTTTCATCCATAAATCATCCCTAAATGTACAAAGTTATATTATAAAAAAAAATAGTAAGATGTCAACTTTTTTACGCTACAAAGGGGTAAAATCTAATGAGAGTAATTGAATAAAGTTATTTTTTGTTCTATTGAAACAATTAAAGGAGAATTTTCTTCCTAAGAGAGTATTAAAACTATCTATTATTTGATTCTAATAGATAAAATTTATGACTTTTTAATTCAAAATTTAAGATCTATTTTAATTTTACTTTATAAAAATCTGTTTTTTCCTGAACTATATCACTATATTTTTCAGACTTAATAAGTGAAGATATATCTAAAGCGTTTTTATAGTCCCCCATTGATTCATATAAAAACATAAGAGCAATATGAAAATCATCACTCTCTTTTTGATTGATTTTTGAGAAATCTATCTCTTTATACAGAGATATTGCCTCAGTCCCCTTTTTTTGATCAATTAAAAAATCAAATTTTAATTTTTTAAACCATAACTCATCTATTTTTGAATACTCTTTAAAAAGATTTTCTATTCCAAAAAAATCCCCTTTTTTTCTTAATTCATCAAAAAAAATTAAAAAAAGGTTTTTATTAAATGAGATTTTTAAAAGCTCTTTTGCATATAATGGAAACTCTGTTGGTTCAACAACTCTTGATATCTCAACAAGATATTTTAATAACTCTTTTCTGTTTTTAAAGTTTGATTGATAAAGAGTTTTAAATGTTTTATATGGTTTATTCAACTGTTTTAAATGTAAATAGGCTATTTTAGCTCTTTCAAACATAAAATCCAGTTTTTTAGTGGAGTTTTTACCACTCTCCTCTAACTCAAAAATAATAACCTCTGTTGTTTGATATGCTTTTTGATAATTTTTTTCAAAAAGATATTTTTTTAATTGAATCTCTCTCTCTAAAAACCTATCTTTTTTAACATCACAAGAGAAAAAATTTAGTATTAAACAACAAAACAGAACTGCTTTTACAAAAAAAATCATCATTATAACCTATATAAACTGTTTTTTTACTAAAAATATCTAAAAAAAATAAAAATTGATGATACTATTTTATTTTACTTTTTAATAGATTGTTTAAACTATCTTTATCCTCTTTTGTTGGATTTGGATTAATTTTTCTTTTGGTATTTAAATTATTCTTTATCTCAACAACATTTGATATCTTTTTAGTTTCAATATTTTTATTATCTACTTTTTCAGTTTTTAATGAACTCTCTTTCTGTTGTAAAGGTATTTTATTATTAGAGTTTTCATTAATTATATTATTTTTTATTGATGCAGAGTGAATCTCCTGTTTTTGACCATTATTTTGATTTTTAAAGTAACTAACTTTATCTCTAAAAATATAGATTGTTCCAAAAATAGCAACCATTATCAATAAAAGTAGAGCTTTTGAGAGTTTTGATGGTGTTGAGAACTCCATAATTTTCTCTTTTTTTTGGGAGTTATCAAAATTTTTATTTTTAATTTTTTTTGTACTTTTTTTAGAGCTATTTTTAGGTGATACTGCTTTTTTAATTTTTTCGTTATCAACTGTGGTAGTATTTTTCTTTTTAGCTTTCTTACTCTCTTTTAGTGGTTTTATTATACTATTTTTTAATTCATTAGTATCAACAATGTTTTTTGATGTTTTTACTAATTTTTCTTTTTCAGGTTTTCCCATTTTTATAACTCCAAATAGTAGTTTAAAACCACTAATCAATAACCTCTAATTTATCCAATAGTTTTGAATCATATTGCAAATAGACTCTTTTCTCTTGAGTAAAAATAACTGCTCCTGCTGGTGCATTCCGAGGTTTTTTAACATATTTTTGAAATGTATATGTCACCTCAATAGAGTCATTTTTAGGTGCTTTTGAGTTTAAAATAGCTAAATTAGCAGCAAGATATATCACAGAGATAGGGACCTCATCCTTTTTGTTTAATCTTTTTATAACAACATGAGATCCTGAATATGAGACAACATGAAGCCAAATATCATTTCCTGATGCAACTTTAAATGTTAAATAGTCATTATCTTTACTACTTTTTCCAACAAGAATTTTATATCCTTTTTGTGTACCATAGATTTTAAATGGCTTATGTTCCTCTTTTTTTGAGGGTGGATTTTCTATTTTTTTTCTTACATCTCGTAATTCAAAACTACTCTCTAGCTCATCTAAAATATCTATGTCACCTTTTTCAATCTGCTCAAGCCTGCTCTGTAATGAGATTATACTCTCTTCAATTTTCTCTAACTCAGATTTGACAATAGTTACTCCTCTTCTATACTTTTCATATTTTTTAAAAAGATAGTTCATATTATCTATTGGAGATAACTCCTCTTTTAAAGGAATAGTGATTGTTTTTAAATCTGAATCAAAATAGTTAACAACAGAGATAGATTTATCTCCACGTTTTAATAGATATAGAGAGCTTTTTAAAAGCTCTCCCTGAATTTTATATATCTCAAAACCACTATTTTCATTTAATTGTCTCTCTAACTCAAACTTTTTTTTAAGAGCTTTTTTAATTTTTTTCTCAATTTCACGCTGATAATCATCAATAATACCAAGAGTATACTGATTTTTTACCTCCTCCCCAAAACTACTAGATATATCTTTTAAAAATCTTAACTCTCCATAAGGATAACCATCTTTTATTAACTCAAATTTAGAATTCTCTGGATAGATATATGTTTTTTCTGAAACAAAAAATAGTGATGAAATAGTATTATAGTCTGAATCAGTAAGAAAAATATTACCACGATTTCCCATCATCTCAATAATAACATGAAAAATCTCATCAATTTTACTAAAAGTTATATCTATAACTCGATCATCATTAATCTGTTTAATATCTTTTACAAATGAGGGGGATAGATAGTTTCTAAAAACATTCTGAATTGGTGTTGATATCTCCTGTTTAGGTCTCTCTCCCTTTTTTAATAAAAGTACTCTACTTTTATGAGAACGAACCTCAAAAAAAAGAAAATATCTCTCTTTTTTTGCATATATTGAAAGAATTAACTGATTTTGAGTTGGAATATATATCTCATCAACACGAAATGGAGTTAACTCTTTTAACTCCTCAACAGAGTAAAATATCTCTTTATTACTAAATGGTAACTTAAACATAAAAAACCTTTTATATAAAATCATCTATTTGGAGTTTTAAAATTATATTTTAAAACTCTTTTATCTATCTATCAAAAAAATAGTTAAATAATCAATTTTAAACTTTTAAACACTTAAACTCTTTTTGTAATTTACTAAATATCATAATATAAATCTCAATTAAAATGTTATCACTCTACTTTGAGTAAAAATATATATACTCTGTTTTTTTTGAATCATAACTCTCACAAAAGAGGTAACATTTTAGAAATAAATTCAATAAAAATCAATAAAATAGATAACTAGTAGGTATGAATTCAAGATTTTAAAAATCTCTCTAAAGCCTCCATATTTTTTGCAACTGGTGATGGAATCACAGCTTTTTTCTCAACTGATGATATATCTTTAAGTCCACTTCCAGTTAATAAAACAAGAGCATTTGTGTTTGGTAGTAGATGTCCCTCTTTTTTCTGTTTTAAATATCCAGCATAGGCAGCAGTTGCAGCAGGTTCTGCAAACAATCCAGTTGTTTTACTTAACTCAACAGAGGCATCTAATATCTCTTCATCAGATACTATTACAGACTCACCACCATAATGAAGAATATAATCTCTAGCCATAAAAAAGTTTCTCGGAATATCAACAGATATTGAGTCTGCTATTGTTGTGCTTGGAATTATCTCAAATATCTCTCTATTTAGATTGTGAATAAGATTTCTACTTCCCTCTGCTTGAACTGCAACAATTAAAGGCATTGCCTCTATTATTCCAAGCATAAAAAGATCTTCAAAACCTTTATACACACCTGAAATTATAACTCCATCACCAGTTGGAACATATATAACATCTGGTAATACTCCATTACATTGCTCATAAATCTCCCAAGATACAGTTTTTTTACCCTCAATTGTGAATGGGTTATATGCTGTATTTCTATTATACCATCCATATTTATCAGCAGCCTCAAGAGTTAAATCAAAAGCATCATCATAAGTTCCATCAACAGGAACAATAACACCTCCATACATTAAAATCTGTGTTAATTTTGCTTTTGGAGCTTTTGCAGGAACAAATAGAATCGCTTTTTGACCTTGAGATGCACAAATTCCTGCTAATGATGATGCTGCATTTCCTGTTGATGCTGTAACAATTGTATCAATTCCATGCTCTTTTGCAACAGCAGAGACAACATCACTAGCTCTATCTTTAAATGAGAATGTTGGATTTAGTGCATCATATTTAAAATAGAGAGTTGTGCCATTATCCTCTTTTTTATAGAGTGGTGTGTTTCCAACTTTAAGTGGAGATAGTGATTCTCTTGAGTTTATTGGAAGAATATCAATAAACTCTCTCTCTTTTAAATCCTCAAAAGAGATTCCCTCTTCACCAATAAGAGATTCATAGTTATATATAACTTTTAAAATCCCTTTCATTGGTTCTCCAGCCTTATTCTCTTTATTACATTCAGGACAAAGATAAAGTAGTTTATCACCCTCATACTCTTTTAAACAGTTAACACATTGATAAACAAATTTTCCCATAAAAAATCCTCCATAAACAAAAAATTCTCACATTCAGTGGGTTAAAACCCACTGTTCATTACTTTTTTCTTACATTAAAAATAAAAGAAATAGACCTATTACATAACCTCATTTATACTACAAAAGATAATAAAATTATTATCTTTCTTCAAGTCCCTCTCCAAGTATTGGGGAGGGATTTAGGGTGGGGGTTCTTTTAAAAAAATAAAAAACAACTCTTTTTATAACTTTTTTAAGTTATGTAAGATCTCTAACATATAATCATAAATAAATTACTATAATATTTATTCTATTCAGGAATATCGGTGGGAATAAGATAGCGATATCCCTCTTTTTTTATAACTTTTATAAAAATTCTTCTATAATCATAGGTCTCTGGGTCATTGAGAAAAAGACCTATTGTTCCAAAACCATCAAATATATATGATTTTGCTAAATCTATATTGTTTTTAATATTCGCAATAGATCTCTCTATATTTTCAATACTATTTAGTATTTTTGGTGTTTTTTTTGATAAAATATTTCTAACAACTATAAAATTATCTAAAATCTCCTCTCCATTCTCTATTTGAGAATCAATATTTGGAATTAAACTCTGTGTTTTTAGAGTTGATAAAAGCTTTTTAGACTCTTTTAAATCAATATGTTTTATATTTTCTGTTAAATTATTTAGCTCTTTTTTGAATATTACACTGTTTTTTATAAGTTTTTTTATATCTGGTTCAATCTCATTTAGTAATGTTGTTGAGTTTTGATATGTTTTTTTTAATTTATTTATAAATTTTAGTGATTTAGCTACTAAAATCATATTTTTTGAGTGTGATAATATATTTTTAATTTTTACTCCAAGAGATATCAATGTTGGATATGGTTGAGATATAAGATAATCTCCAGTTTCAATAGCAGGATTATTCCAATTTGGCTCAATAAGAAGAAAAGCAGAACCAATAAATTTCCTTCTAACAATATATACATTAGAGTTTTTTCTAATAATATCTCTATATTTGTTATCTATTTTTATTTTAGTTTCAACAAAATGCTGTTTTTGATTCTCATATTTAAAATCAACAGTTTCAACCTCTCCAATTTTAATACTTTGATATATTAGTGGGGCTCTTTTTTGTATTGTTTGAATATCATCAAATCTAACTGTTATCTCAAAATCCATTTTTTTGAAAGATATTTCAAAAATCTCCATTGAAAATAGTGTGAAAATTATTAATGCAGGTATAGAGAACAGTATTAATATAAAAAGTCTCAATATTTTTTCTCCTCAATAATCCACTCTTTAATCATACCGGTTTCAGAATCAAACTGAACACCAATCAAAATAATTGTTTTATTATCCAAAAG
Organism: bacterium; assembly: GCA_016936735.1. GTDB lineage: Bacteria > UBP6 > JAFGXH01 > JAFGXH01 > JAFGXH01 > JAFGXH01. Next base: position 2,715 of record JAFGXH010000285.1, on the reverse strand, counting down.
ATATCCATTGTAATACTCTTTTGTTTTGATTTGCTCAATTGCATCTTGTGCAGTCTCATTTAGTTTAAACTCAAGAATATAAATAGTTTTATCTGTTTTAACAATAGCATCCATTCTGCCATCATTTGTGTTTACTTCTGCTTTAATTCTGTAACCTAAAAGGGTAAAAATGATATAAAAAACTGTTTGATAATATTTTTCCTGTTTGATTTTGATTGAGTTATCAATTTTAGCATAAAAAACTTTTAGAACTTTAAAAACTTGATTCATATCATCTTTTAAAAAAGCCTCCCTTAACTGTTCAACTAATGATGGATATTTTTCTCTTCCTAAAAATGTAAAATAGTCTGCCAAATATAAAACAAATGATTGTTTTACCTCTTTATTTGGATATGAAAGTGTATAAAGCATACTATCATCATTATAATTTTTTATTGTTAAATAACCTGTTTGAAATAGAAGAGCTTCAACTTTTAGATTTTCTATATCATAACTAGAAAAAGATGATGAGTTTAATAAAAGATTTTCAAAATCAACAACAGGATAATCGTTTTCTTGAAGTAATTTTAGTAAAAAAGTTGGAGTTCCTGTTTCAAACCAGTAGTGTTTAAAATCAGATTTATCCATAGCTTTTGTGAAAGAGACAGGATTAAAAACAGATATCTCTTTTTCTGTAAAACGGATTCCATCATAAGTCTCTTTAAGTTTATCAAGATACTGCTCTTTTGTTAAATTAAGTTTTTTATGGTTCTCATCAATCCATTCTGCAAAATAAAACTCTGTTTCTTCTTTTGTAAAACCACAAATTGTTGCAAAATCGGAGTCAAGAGTTATATCTGTTAAGTTATTTAAATCTGAAAATATACTCACTTGAGTAAATTTACTAACTCCAGTGATAAAAGTGAACCGTAAGTATCTTTCACAAGCCTTTATTATTTCATAAAACTGTTTTAAAAATGTTCTAATTTTTGCAACTTCTTCTTTTTCTAATATGTTGTCTAAAATTGGTTTATCATACTCATCTATTAAAATTACAACTGATCCTTGTAACTCATAAAACTCTTCAATTAACTCTTTAAATTTTGAAGATACTCCATTTGTATAAAATTTTATACTGTTTTTTCTTGCTATTCTATCGATTTCATACTCAAGTTTCTCTTCTAACTCTTTAAATGTTCTTGAACTTACCTCATTTAAACTTAATCTTATAATTGGATATTTTTTCCATTCAAGATTCTGTTCATAAATATATAAACCTTTAAAAAGCTCTTTTTCACCCAAAAAGAAAGATTCTAATGTTGATAAAGTGAGAGATTTACCAAATCTTCTAGGGCGAGATAGAAAAAATTGACCATTTATTTTGCTAACAAGCTTATAAATCTCTTTTGTTTTGTCAATATACATACAGTTATTTTCAATTATAGTTTTAAACGTATAAATACTTGTTGAAAGATTCTTTCTCATTATTTCTCCTTGATATTTTTTTAAATTACAAAAAAATATATATAATATAGCTTTTTATAAAAATATAATCAAGTAGGCTATTGTTTGTTTTTATATTTGACATAATTATTGAGAATAGATAAAAAAGAGCAACAAAATATTATTATAAATTAGGTGTTTAAAATCTATTTGAGTTATAGTTATATTTTATATCTCTTCTGATAAATTTACTGTTTTGTTGCTTCGACCACAACCCACCCCTATTTACTTCGTAAATTTTCCCCTCCCATCAACACTAAAAAAATATAAAATATTTTTTTGTGTCTAGAGGGGATGAGAAGAAAGGAATTAACAGAAATAAAAAGAATATACAGAGTTTATAAAAAGCTAAATTGATTGATAAAATACTCTTTAATATGATATAAAAAGTGTTGTGGGTTAAAGGAATTAATAAAAAATATTAAATTTATTGATTAATAATAATCACAAGAATCTTTATGAGTTAAATGCCATCCATTAGAATATTCACATTCATATACATTTAGTTTAATTCCTTTTTCCTCAAATATTATATTTGCTCTTTGTTCTGCTATTTTTTTTGTTGGATATAATTGCTTGAAATTCCCCTTTTCATCTTTGCACTGACAAGTTATACTTGGTGTTTCTCTTTCGATTGGTGATAAATGCCAATAACCACATCTATTACATTTATAGTATATTTGATTATTGCCATAAGTTGATTTTACATATTGAACTGCATCAATTGCTTCATATTCACTACTATATGTTTTTAAAGGCTTTTTACTAATCTGCCCAAAACATGATAAACTATCAAAACCCATAATTCCTCCTTTTCTTTGCAATTTATTTTGCCTCTTGCTAAATGAAATGTAAAATGGGCAACAACTTTTAAAGTTATTGCCCAAACTCACAACACTCACAACCTAATCTTTCTTTTGATTGGGATTTTTTTGATTAGCTCTATTGTCCTGAGCTTTTTTAAAAGCTTCATTATTTTTGTCTAATGTTGTGTTGTTGTGATTCTTTTGATTTGCTTTGTTGTCATTGTTTGACTTTTTAGTGTTATCAGCCATTAGATACTCCTATACTCTAAGAATGAAATTATTCTTAGTTGGTTATCTCAAATATAACTATATTTTTTTGCTTTGTCAATGATTTTTTATCGCATTTTGATTTTTTTTGAAATAATATTTTTATATTAAATTTTATGAGATAATTTATTTAGATGAAATATGTTGAAATTAAATAAAT
>JAFGXH010000284.1 GCA_016936735.1 bacterium | reverse complement strand
TATAAAATTATTACATGAACAGCGGGTTTTAACCCGCTGAAAGTGATAGATATTTTATTATTTGAGTTGTGTGGATGCGAGTATTATAAAAATTAAAGGATGGATATGAGAGAGATATTTTGGACTATTTCTTTATTTGGATTGCTATCTGGATTAATTGTACATATTATTTCATTATCTGGAATTTATATAGGGGATATAATACCTGTATTTTGGTTACATATTGGAATATTTATTGTATGGCTACCAGTTGTTGGAAAATCAAAAAATGGCTCAAAATCTATTAATATAGATGAAATAATACCTGAGAATGTTCCAACATTTATGAAAGTTATATTAAAATTTGTTTTTCCTTATGCTATAATTAATTTTATGCTTTTTATGCTATCACAACATGGAAGTCCCACTATTTTAGATGGAAAATTTATACTTCAAAATAAAGGTGTGTTTATTAAAAATTTAACAGAGATAGAGTATTTTAAATATAAAGCTAATGAGATAAGAGGTTTTTCAGGTCATTGGATGTTATTTTATGGATATGCAGTAGGATATTTTTGGCCAAAAAGTGATAATAATAAAGAATCATCTGATACAGAATCAATAGATTAATGTAATAAGAAAACACTATAATTACCATAAGATTAAACTCAAATTTATAAAACATCTATTATTTTCTATTAAATCATGTTATAGTTGCCATTATTTTGAGGTATAAAATGAAAAAACTCCTTTTGATTTCACTATTTTTCTTTACAACTCTATTGTTTTCAGGTGAAGAGAACTCTGTTTCATCAAAATCTATTCAAATTGATAATAATAATCAAAATATATACGGAAAAACAGCAGATTTCTCTGTTTCTAAATCTGATGGATTGACTCAAACACTTAATATATCTATTGAAACAGATGATTTTCAAAATGATTATGATAAATTAATGAGTATTATCAAAGAGACAGATGGGGTAACATTTGAGACAAATCAGGCTCAATACTATAGATCAAAAAATATAAAACTTCATATATGGTTCTCTAAAGAGAACTTTTATAAAGCTGAAAAAAAAGTGAAAAAAATTGGATATACTAAATACCAAAACCTAACAACAACTAATAATGCTAATCAAAATGAGATATTAGAGATGGAGCTAGAGCACACTATCCAAAAAAAGATATCTTATGAGAAACAACTAGAGAGATTAGAGTCTAATCAAGATCTATATTTATCTTTTTGGAACACAATAAAAGATTTAGAGGATAAAATCTTTCAGTATAGAAAAACATTGAAACAAAATAAACAACAGAATGAGTTCTATATTTTAATTGTAGATTTAGATGAGAAACACTCTGAACCTATGGATTCATTCGAATTTATAAATATGCCAGGTGTTGAGTATAACTATTTCCATGTTGATACACCTAAAAAAGAGTTATCAAGTAAGAAATATCATGGTGCTGCAATAAGATATATGTTTTCAAAAGGTAAAAGCTATATTATTCTAAATGTTATGAAAACTTTAGATAAAATCTCTTCGGAGAATAAAACAGAGATTCAAGAGATTTTTACATATGCCTATGGAGTAGATTTTTATCCTAAATATCTTGGTTCTGGAAGAAGAATGTTTTTAAATCTATTCTCTGGTTTTAGTTTTGGTGGTGCATACTTTACTGCAGACTCAAATACTATTCATACCTTTCAAGTAACAGCTCATTTAGGTCTTGAGCTATTGAAAACAAACTATGTTCTTTGGGATATCAAAGCTGGTTACTTTTTACCATTTAATGAGAATAGAAACTTCAGAGGCTACCTATTTACCTCTGGAATTAATTTTATGTTCTAAAAGATATCAATATTTTTATAATCACATTTTAATAATAAAACTGTTTTTAAACTTGATTGTTATCTCTATATTGTTTTATATTTTACTTAGTTTTTTGGTTAGAGATATGAAGAATTCTATTATTATTTTTATGATTTTTGTAACAGCTCCAATATTCGGATTAAAAATAACACTATATCAGAATTTTCAGATGAAATATTCAAAATCAACAATAAAAAAACTCTCCAATAATGGAGCTGATGATTTTAAAGTTGTTCAATTTGAATCAAATTTTGATATAAATAGTGTTGCTGATTCCGATTGTGCTTTAGTTTTAAATGAGGAGAAAGATACTCAAATAAAACTAACTGTTTATGATGTAAATAAAAAATCTGTTCGATTTATTTTTTTAAAAAAAATAGATTTTAATGGTATTACAAAACTAATTGATGAGTCTATCACACTATTTAAACTTGAACAACGGGGCTCTTTAACTATTTTTCAGGCAATTGGTTCACATTTATGGGAAGAGGCTGAGGAGTTTTTGAAAAAAGGGGATGTTGAGAAACTTAATTTTCAAAAACAGACCCCACTATCATATCTGCTATCTTTAGATTTAGTTGATAAAATAGAGCTTTTTTTAAACTATAATCCAAATATCTATACTCAAGACCAACAGGGAGTAACACCTCTTCATCATTTTGCACGTCTTGGACTATTTGAACTTTTTAAAAAATACTATAATCCACTTATGAAAAACTGGGTAACAAATTCAGGTAGAACATTTTATGATTATGCATTATATTCAGGAAATAAAGATTTATTAGAGTTCTTAAAAGCTGAAGGTGTTGAACACTCTAAAAAACCTGCACTACAGAAATACTCAATTGAGGATTTAAATGATGCTATTTTTTATAGAGATTTTGATGAAATAAAAAGGAGAGTCGATTCTGGTGAGTCTCCTTTTACAATAAACAGATATGGTAGAGTTCCAATTTTAACAGCATTCCAAACATTGCCACTTGAGAAGATAACTCCACTGCTAAAAGGGGATGAAAAATGGCTTGATATAAGAGATGAGAATGGATTAACAGCTCTTCATTATGCTGTTTTAGGGGGAAATTTTCAGGGAGTTCTATTTTTAATTGATAAAACTACAGCCAATGTTTTTGGAAAAGAGGGAGAATCTCCCCTATACTTTGCAATGATAACAGAGCAACCTGAACTATTCTATTATCTATACTCAAAAGCTGGAGATATTCACACAATCTCTCCTGAGGGTGAAACAATGTTACATCACTCTATAAAAGTGAAAAACAGATGGTTTTTTAATTTTATTATCAATAATCATCCATATTTAGCAAAGAGAGAGAATGTTTTTAAAGAGTCTCTTCTTCATATAGCTGTTAAAAATGGGAATCTTGATATTATTCCTTTAGTTATGGAGATTGAGAATGTAAATGCTGTTGATATTAAAGGAAATACCGCTATTAATTTGGCTATTAGTTCAGGAGATGAGACTATTTTTAATATGTTAATAAAAGAGAGACCATATCTTGATTTTCAGAATATTGATGGTGAATGTCCATTAGATATTGCATTAAAATTAAAAAACGAAAACATAATACTATCCCTAGAAAAAGAGAATGCTCCAATCTGCAAAAAAAAGTAACTCTCTATTTTTTATATAAATCTACAATTGTTTGACATAACCAAAGCTTAGTTTAAAATATATATTGTCAAATTTTTGAGTTTTTTATTAAATTTTAGAAAAAATACAGATTTTTGTAGAAATTATATATTAAAACTATTACAATATCTTTTTTGGAGGTGTTATGAAATCTATTTTACTACTATATTCTATATTTATTACAATGTTTTTAGGATGTATGAAAGTGGATTATAAAAATCCAGAGGGAAAGGTTGAATTATCTATTCAACCAATTGAGAGTATTGAAAATAGTACATTTACAAATCTTCTTGTAAATGTTTCAAATAGAACAGATAAACCGATTATTATTATATCAATAACAGCTGTTAATGAGGCAAGAGTATCTAAATATGTTCAAGGAACTCAATCAATTGAGACTTGGAAACATAAATATAATAAAAATAATATGTTTTTTTATGAAAAAAACTATGATACAAAAGAGAACCCCTATGTTGTTCCAGAGGTTCATTTAATAAAAGAGGTTGTATATCCTCAAAAAACAAAAGTGTTTAAAGTTCCAACAATAATACAATCATTAACAGACTCAAAAGATATGGTTGTTAGTCTATCATACTATGTTGTTGACTCTTCAAAAGATATAATGGAGTTTCATTCAAAAAGCTGGATTGAACAAAATAAAAAAGAGCGTTATGTTTATTACCCAGCTAAATCTGTTCCTAAAAAATTAGAGGGAAATATTATCTCATCACAGATTTTAGGTAACTCTAAAGATATAGAGGCATCAATAAAAATTAAAATTAATAATCCTCCTAAAGGAGTTAATTTTCCTTGGCCAGTTATTGAGTTTGTTAAAGATCCAATAACTGAAACATATCTTTTTTCTGATGGAGGAGAGACTCTATTTGTTTTTAAAGATGGAAAACAGATTCTTGCAAAGAAAACAAATTTAGTAAGAGATTTTGTAAAAGGGATTATGAAAGGAGAGGTTACTGTTGCAATACCTGATGAGTATTGGGATGAGATATCTCCAATGTTTGATGGATATGAGTTTAAAAGAAAATTACCAGGAAATCGTTATAAAGAGACAAAATATCCATACTCTAAACTCCTTAATACCTTTTTAAAACTTCATGAAAAAGGTTATATAATATTTAAAGAGATGATTGTTCCAATTGAGAATAATTAATTTACTGTTTGTAAAGTGATTGCTATATTTTTAAAAATTTGTTTTTTATAACAGAAAAATAAATAATAGGTTTATAACTACTCTCATAGTTATTTGTATTTAAGAAATTTCAAGAGGTGTAATGAGTAGAGGCACAGTTCTAGTTGTTGATGATGAAGCCAGTATTTCAATGAATATTTCAAAATTTATGGATACTCTTGGATTCACAACATTTATAGTTTCCAATGTAAAAGATGCTAAAAATAAGCTTAGAGAAGAGAGTATAGATATTGTTCTAACTGATGTTGTAATGCCTGGAGAGGATGGTTTAGAGCTTTTAAAATATACAAAAGAGAACTATTCTGGTGTTAAAGTTATTCTTATAACAGGATTTACAACTGTTGAATTAACACTTAAAGCTATAAAATATGGTGTTGATGCTTTTCTTGAAAAACCTGTAACTTTTGATCAACTTCAAGAGGAGTTAGAGAGGATTCAAGATATAAAGAAAAAAGAGCTTACATCTCCAGAGTTTTTATATCCTAAAACATCATATATAAAAAAACAGAATATTGTCATGAGTCCAAACTCCTCCCTTTTAGCAATAACAGATTTTTTAGAGGTTATTGCAGATAAAAAGGCATCTGTATTTATTTTTGGAGAGAGTGGAACAGGAAAAGAGCTTATTGCACAGGCAATTCACTCTCTTTCAAAAAGATCTAAAAACCATTTTATTGCAATAAATTGTGGTGCAATTCCAGAGACTCTTTTAGAGAGTGAACTATTTGGACACACAAAAGGCTCATTCACTGGAGCTATTGCAGATAAAGTTGGGCGAATAGAGATGGCAGATAAAGGGACACTATTTTTAGATGAAATAGGTGAGCTTTCTCTTAATATGCAGGTGAAACTTTTAAGAGTTTTACAAGAGAGAGCTGTTTTACCAATTGGTGGTAAGAGAAATATAAATGTTGATTTTAGACTTATCACAGCAACAAATGTGGATATTGAGAGAGCTATAATTGAGAAAAAATTTAGAGAGGATCTTTTTTATAGAATAAATGTTATTCCAATTGTTGTTCCACCTTTAAGAGAGCGAAAAGAGGATATTGCAGCCCTTATATCATATTTTATTGAGCAAAACAATGAGTATCAAGATACACAAATTGAGGGAGTCTCAAAAGATGCAATGGAGTATTTAATGAACTACTCTTGGCCAGGTAATATTAGAGAGCTTCAGAATCTTATAGAACGATTATCTATTATAAAAGATCAGGGTGTTATTGAATCAAAAGATTTACCAGAGAAGATTCTTGATATTCCAAAATCAATTCCAACCTCACTTGATATAAAACTTGACTATAGTGATGAACAGTTCGATTTTAAACAGATGGTTGAGTCTTATCAACGAGAACTACTTTTTTATGCTCTTAAAAAAAGTGGTGGAAGTAAAAAAAAGGCTGCTGAGTTTTTAAAATTAAAAAGAACAACACTAATAGAGATGTTAAAACGTCTTGGAATGGATAGTAGTGATGAGTAGTAAAGTTCAGATTTTCACAGACTCCCCAAACACTCTTTCTAAAAATTTTATTGAGTATGATTTTCTAGATCTATCTCTTTTAAAACAGGATAGAGAGTCATCAATTGTTATTTTAACAGATAAAAACAGAGATAATGAGCAGTTTCAACTTTTAACTCATTTTGTTATAACAACATTTGATTCAGATTTTGGAGACTATTTCTCAACACTAGAGACTCTTGATTCTGCAATAAAATATGCTATATCTGTTATTGATAGAGTAAAAGTTAAAAATCAATCTGAAAAAAAAATAGATATATCTAATAAAAAAGAGACTCAAGATAAATTAAAAACTCTTGAAACTATCACCCCTTTTAATAAAATTAATAAAGAGTCTATTCAATTTGTTGAAAAAAACAGTTTTCAGGGAGTTTATGTTAATAATATATTAATAAAAGAGGGACATTCAAAATTTTTTCCTCCATTTAATATATGGTTATCTGCTTTAAAAGAGAGTTTCTCAGGTGAAATTATATTTTTTGAACAAAAAACAGAGATATATAAAATTCAACTAAAAAAGGGGATAATTGTTGATATTATATCTAGAAAAAAAGATGACCACTTTCACTCTTTTCTCATTTTTAAAGGATATATTCCTAAAAATTCTCAATTTATTGAGAATGAAAAAGAGCTTTGGAGCTATCTTGTTGCAAAAAACATATTTTTATCTTCAGATTTTCATCCTATTCAGCATGATTACAAACTATCTATTCTAAAAAAGATACTTCTATTAAAAGAGGCTACATTTATATTTAAAGCTATTAATGTTGAGAAAAACATCCCTATCTTTAGAGATGATATTGATATATCTTTTGAGCTTATACGTTTTGTTGATAATTTTGAAAACTTCTCTGATAATCAGAAATTCTCAATAGTGAAAACAGTTAAAGATATTAATAGCAGTGTTGTAAATAAAATTCTGGAGTATATCTCTATTGGTTATGATTTTAAAGCTATTTTATGGGGTTTGAATAAAATATCAAAAGATGATTTGAGCAGATATATCACAACTCTAATTCAATTAAATATAATTATATTTCAAGAAAGTAGTGAGATAACTTTTAGTTCTGGTGATATATCTCTCAATGCAGAGGAAAAAATATTAATTTGGATAGAAAAAATAAAAAAAGAGGACTATTTTGATATTCTTGGTGTTGATATTTTTGATTCAATTGAGTATATTAGTGAGCGATATGAAACACTTCATAAACAGTTTATGAGGTTTTTTCATATTAAAAACATTTTTGATAAATATTCAACAGAGTTAGAGGAGATTATTTTCTATCTAGAGTCTGCATTTAAAGTTTTATCAAATAGTGAGCTTAAAGAGAGATATCACTCATCTCTTAATAGTGATTAAAAAATAAAAACAACATATTATATTTACTATTTTCTTTGGAGTTTTAATGGCAATTTTAGATATAGTGATTCATCCAGATGCAAGATTAAGAAAAATATCAGCACCAATCACAGCTATCACAGAGGAGCTTAAAAAGTTTTTAGAGGATTTTACCGAAACAATGTATGAGCGGGATGGAGTTGGTTTAGCTGCACCTCAAGTTGGTGTTTTGAAAAGGGTTGTTGTTATTGATATTAACGCAGGTGATGACTCAAAAGAGAGAAATCCTGTGATATATATCAATCCTGAAATAGTCTCAGCAGATGGTTATGTTGAGTTTGAAGAGGGTTGTTTAAGTGTTCCTAAAATTTATGAAAAAGTTATAAGACGTGAAACTGTTGTTGTAAAGGCTTATGATATTAATATGAGAGAGTTTATAACGGAGGCAGATGGGATGCTTGCAATTGCTCTCCAACATGAGATAGATCATCTCAATGGAAAACTATTTATTGACTATATCTCAAAACTAAAATATCAAAGAATTACAAAAAAAATGGAGAAATATAAAAAAGATTTAGACTCAACAGAGAATCAGTAGTTAGAAATTATTGTTTAAAAGGTTTTTATGAGTAGAAGAATTATGATTAGATATGCTGAGATTGCTTTAAAAAAGGGTAATCGGCATCTTTTTGAACAACTCCTTGTGAATAATATAAATAAAACATTAGGAGGAATAAAGGGTTCTGTTAAAAGAGAACATGGTAGAATGTATATTGTTAATTATGAACAAGAGGAGTTAATCTGTTCACTTTTAAAAAAAGTTCCAGGTATTACAAGCTTCTCTGTTGCTATTCCAGTACCACTTGATTTAGATGAGATTGAAAAAATGGGTTTTCAGATGATAAAAGAGCTAAATATCACAACAAAAACCTCTTTTAGAATAGAGACTAAAAGAAGTGATAAAAATTTTCCTCTTAAATCACCAGAGATATCTCAAAAAATATCTCATACTCTTTTACCAAAATTTCCAAATCTTTATGTTAATTTAAAAAATCCAGAGTTAATACTTGGAATTGAGATTCACCAAAAAGAGGCGTTACTATTTTTAAACACAATTAAAGGAACAGATGGACTTCCTGTGAAAAGTAGTGGTCATATGACTTTGTTACTTTCTGGTGGTATTGATTCACCCGTTGCTGGTGCTAAAATGATTCGAAGAGGAATTAAAATCAATGCTGTATATTTTCATTCACCACCATATACATCTGAGGGTGCAAAAGAGAAAGTGATTGAGTTAGCAACGATATTATCTGAATATCAAAATCATGCAATAGATTTATATATTGTTCACTTTACAGAGATTCAAAAAACTGTTCAAAAAAGTTGTAAAGATGATTATGCAACAGTTTTTGGAAGACGCTATATGTTAAGGCTTGCAAATAAAATAGCGGAAAAAACAAAAACACAGGCATTTATAACTGGAGATAGTATTGGTCAGGTTGCATCTCAAACAATACAGAATATAACAGCTGTTGATCAAGTTGCAGAGCTCCCAGTGTTAAGACCACTTGTTGGTTCAGATAAAAATGAGATAACAGCAGAGGCAAAAAATATTGGAACATTTGAGGTATCTATTCGTCCATTTGATGACTGTTGTGTTCTTTTTGCACCTAAAAACCCAGTTACAAAATCTAGTTTAAATTTTATCTCTGAGGAGGAGAAAAACTTAGATGAGGAGACTTTAATAGAGAACTCTCTTAAAAAGACAGTTTGTCTTTCAATAAGAAGAGGTGTTATAAAAGAGTATCCATTTTTTGATTCTAAAGAGTAGCAAATCTATTTTCTATTTACTTTATTACAATAATTATTTAATATTAACACTATTATTGATGGGGTTTTTATGAAAAATCTGCTTTTTAAAACTAAAATATCATCCTTTTTAGGATTTATAATCTCTTTTGGAACTGTTTTTGCATATACTTTATGGATTTCAAATGCAATAAGAGAATCAACAAACTCTATTTCAACATATTTTTTTATGATGCTAGGTTGGTTTTTCCTTATTTTTGTTGTTGGTGCTATATTTTCTGTTTTTTTAGGGGAGATTATTTTTGGTACAAACTGGAAAAATGAGTATATTCTTGAGAAAAAAATTGAGAATCAAAAGGTTTTTAAAGATTATCGAGTATATTATAGAGTTTTATTAGTTGTATCAATAGGCTCTTTTATTATAATTTTCAATAAAATAAGTGAAGATGTTTTTGATTTTTATAATAAAGTTGGGCTACATCTATCTCAACTAAATTATAAAAGTGATTCAAAAAAAATAGAGGCAATAAAAACTCTCTATTTAAGAATTGATGATAGTTATATCGAGATAACAAAAGAGAGAATTAAAGATGTTGTAAAAAAAACAGATAATAAAGATTTAAAAGCTTGGGGAGTTTGGTATTTTAGAGATAAGGGGGATCGGGCTGATCTTCCATTTATTATAGAGATGTTGAGTGATAAAAATGATGAGGTTGTTGGAGAGGCTGCATTGGCTCTATATCTAACAATGCTTAAACAGTATAAAACAGAGGATGAAAAAATATTAAACAATCTTATGAATCCAAAATTTGAGTATGCAGATATTATCACAAGAGAGTGTGAAAGAGTTGGATTCCCTCAAAATTGTATTCAGGCTATTGCCTATTTTGATGGGGCAAAAATATATACAATAATTCAGAATAGAATTGATAAAAAAGAGCTTTATCCTGTGTTTGTTTGGTTATTGGGGAATAGCTCTTCAGAGATTGCAACACCTTTATTAAAACATATTTATGAAAATGGCTCTTTAGAGGATAAATGTTTAACAACAATTGCATTTGGAAAAACAAAATCACTTGAGGGAGAGAAAATTTTACTTGCAGATTTTGAGAAATATAGAGATACCCAATGTCCAACAATAAAAATTGAAAACAGAGCAGCAGACCCATATATTATTGGAAAACCTGAGAAAATGGGATTAAAAATCTTAGATGCTCTTGATAAAATTGAGTCTTTAGAGTTTTCAACAAGAAAATTTCTTTATGATTTATCTCAAAATAAATCAATTTCCTATGATATAAGAAATAAGGCAAGTGTTATTTATGAGAAACATGAGTTTAAATATAAATCTAGAAAAAAATAACTAAAATCTTATTTTCTTTACTAAAAAAGAATAGGTTTTTATTTATATTTTATTGAATAGTTAGTAGGTTTATATTCAAAAAAATAGTTAGGAACTGTTTTTCAAAGAGATTTTATGATAATTGATTTTTTTATTATATATTTAAAAAGTGAGTTTAGAGATTTTAATAGAATCATACAGCTTCTATTTTTCAGTTTCTTAAATTTTATAGTTTTCTCATTTCTTTTCTCTGGCTCAAATATATCTCTTATATTTCCTGCTGTTTTTTGGAGTGCATCAATTCTTGGTTCTGTTTCACTATTTTCAAATAGTTTTCAGCAGGAGTATGAAAATGGTATATTAGAGAGATTATATCTTACAAAAATATCCCCTTTTATACCTATTTTCTCTAAATTTTTAGTTTTATTAATAATTCTTTTTGCAATTCAAATGGTTTTTATCCCTTTTTCACTAATGTTTTTTAATATATCATTTAGTGAGAGTAATTTTTATCTATTTACTTTAACTATTTTAGTGGGAGATTTTGGATATCTTTTATTAACAACATTTTTTTCATATATAATGGTTAGTAATAAAAGCTTTTTTAACTCAATTATTATATTTCCTATAATTCTTCCATTAATTTTAACTCTGTTAAAAGCAACATATTTTCTATTTCCATTTAGTAGTGAGTTTTTCTTTTGGTTTAAGCTTCTTTTGGGTTTTGATATTTTATATGCCTCAATTATCTATCTTTTTTCAATGAAATAGATTCTCTTTTATACTACTTGTAAT
>JAFGXH010000283.1 GCA_016936735.1 bacterium | reverse complement strand
TTATCAAAGCTGGAATTCCTGTTGTAACATGCCAAAAAAGCATATCAAATGGAAATATAAATCTTATACCAAAATTTAACTCAATAACCAATAATCCACCTGTTATAGCAGATATTGTAAATGATAAAAGCAATATAAAATTCCATATCTTTTTATAAGTTCCCCTCTTGATTGTTTTTGTTTTTACTAAAATTATGGAGATAAAAAATAATATTATTGTTGTAATGGATATCTCTGATAAATAGTAGTTAAATTTTCTAAATTTTAATCCATTTGATGCTGTAGTAATAGTATTGGAGGAGGTTTTTGAATTATCTAAATGGTGTTTACAATGATGTTTTTTCTGAGTATTATTTATATTTTGGAGGTTATTTGAGTCTTGATCCTCTGAATCTATTTTTTTGATACCCTTTTGTTGAAAAGAGCTTTCACTATTTTTTCTAATTTGAGACAAATCTGTTTTTTTTGATTTAGCTATTTTATCTGAATTTAATTGACTATTTTGAATCTCTTTTTTATCAATCTCATTTACAGAGTGATCACAAACTCCATTAGCATTATTATCAATAAATCTACCACAACTACAAGTTACTCCATCTGCAGGACAGGTATAAAATAGCACTGTTATCCAAAAAAATATAGTTAACATTTTAAGAGCTCCAAAAATTTAATATATTTTATTCTATTGAGGTTATATCCCTTTTAATTGCATCAATAAATGAGTTAAATAGTTTTAAAGTTTTTTTTGTAGATGCAATATCATGAACTCTTAATATATCAACTTCATTAAGTAGTGATATAACCTCTGTTAAAACATTCCCCTCAACTCTTGGAAAACTATCATCATTTATTGTTTTTGCAATATATGATTTATTTGATGCTCCAATTAAAATTGGTCGTCCAAAAGATTTTAATTTTGAAAAGCCAACAATTATATCAAAATTATTCTCAACAGATTTACCAAAACCTACTCCTGGATCAAGTATTAATCTCTCTTTTTTTATTCCAATAGATTCAAGAGACTCTATTCGCTCAGTAAAATAATCTTGTATATGCTCAATTACTGGTTTTGTATAGTTAAATTCAGACTGCATTGTTTTTGGTCTCCAAGGACTATGCATAATAACAATTGGGCAATTATATTTGGCTAACTCTTTTGCTGCATTTAAATCAAAAACCAATGCAGAGATATCATTTATAATATCTACACCCTCAATCAAAGCCTCTTTCATAACAGCAGATTTTGTTGTATCAATAGATATTTTAATTTTTGGAAATCTTTTTTTTATCTCTTTTAAAACAGGAATAACTCGGTTAATCTCCTCTTTTTCTGAAACTGAATCAGAGTATGGTCTAGTTGATTCTCCTCCAATATCAATAATATCGGCACCATCTATAACAAGTTTTTCAACCTGTTTAATTGCATTATCAATACTAGTATAATATCCTCCATCAAAAAATGAGTCTGGAGTTATATTTAATATTCCCATTAGTAGTGGGGTTTTTAGTTTTTGGTTTTTTAAAAATATAGAGATATTTTTTTCAAAAAAACTACTCATTTTCACCCTCTAAATTTTTAAACATTTTTGAATCTGTTGAGAATATAAGTGTTGTTCTCTTTTTTAATATTTTAGAGTAACTCTCAATTGATTTAAGATAATTAAAATACTCATATGATTGCTCATATGTTTTTCCATATAGTTTTAAGACCTCTGCATCAGCCTCTGCTTTAGTTATAAGAGCCTTTTTTTCAGCTTCAGATAAAATCTCTTTAGCCTCTTTATCTGCATCTGTTTTTATTTTTTTTGCCTCCTCTTCCCCTTTTGCTCTTATTGCTTTTGCCTCAGTCTCCCTCTCTGTTTTCATCCTTTTATAAACAGCAGTTGTAACAATTGCTGGATATGATATTCTAACAAAACCAACAGAGATAATCTCTATGCCATATTTTTCAAAACTCTCTTTATTCATAAGCTCTTTTAAAGTTTTCTCAATCTCATCTGTTTTAATAAAAGATTTATTTGTATTAATAATCTGGTCAACTCTATATTGTCCTAAAAGATTTCCTAAATTTGAATTAGCCATATCCTCTAGTTTAGAAACAGCACTTTTTTTATAAACGACAGCTTCAAAAAATAGAAGGGGATTTTTTATTCTCCAAGTTATATATGTACTAACTATAATGGGTTTGTTCTCTTTTAAAAGAAACTGAATTGGTTGTGTTTTAATAACCTCTGAACGTTTATCAAAATAGTATACATCTTGAATAGGGGTTGGTAGCTTTAAATATAATCCAGGATTAACCTCTGTTTTAACAGGTTTTCCAAATTGAGTTATAATACCCCATTCAGTTTCGTCAACAACATAAAGAGATAAAGCAAAATATGTTAAAATAAATATTACAATTACTATTCCAATTTTTCTCATTTTATTATACACCAAATAAAACAGATTTTTATAACATATTTTAATATCCAATAAAACACAAAAATAACATAGAGATTACTATTAAAACTCTATTGTATGAATAAAAATATCTTTAGTTATAATATATTTTTGGCTTTATATATAAAAAATCACTATAATAATATTTTTGTATGGGTAATTAAATGAAAATAAGAGTTGGAACCTTTAATTTAATGAATTTTATTGCACCAGAAAAAGATTTTTATAATGAGACTCCATATACTCAAGAGGAGTTTGATAAAAAAACTCATTGGAGCCTTATACAACTTGAAAAAATGAGCTGTGATTTTATTGGATTTCAGGAGATTTTTGATGAAGAGGCTTTTATAAAATTTGTAAAATCATATAAACCAATGGAGAATGCAACAATTATGGCTCCTGATGCTAATGGAAAAGGGCCAGTTGTTGGTTTTGCAACAACACTAAAACTTTTATCAAAACCAGAGGTGATATCTAATTTTCCATTAGATTCTATATTATCATTTAATAATCAAGATATACCTATTAATAAATTTACAAGAGCTGTTTTAAAAGTTAATATAGAGTTACCAAATGGTTTACCATGTACTATTATTATATCACATTTAAAATCTAAACGACCAATGATTCAACATGGAAAATCTGGTGGAGCTTTTCAATACTCTTTAGGAAAAGCAAAGGCACTTCTTGTAAGAGCATCAGAATCATTAGCTCTTCGCTCCATTATAATTGATGAGTTAAAAAATAGTAATAAACCACTAATTCTTATTGGTGATTTAAATGATTCTGGAGACTCTGTAACTTCTGAAATTATTTCAGGAACTGAGCCTTGGCCAGATTTACCAAAAGAGCAGAAAAAAAAGATTTGGGATACACTTTTATATAATACTTATGATATACAACTTCAAAATACAACAAGAGATGTATTTTTTAGCCATATACATAATCATAAATATGAGACTTTAGATCACATTATGGTTTCTCAAGAGTTTTATATCCATAATCCTAATAGAGTTGGAAAAATTGAGTATCTTCATTTTTATAATGATCATCTTATTGATTCTATGCTTATAACACCTGAAAACCCAAGAATATACTCAGATCATGGTCAACTTGTTGCTCAAATAAAATTAAAAGAGAATAGGATTCTTTCATAACTAAAAATAAAATTAAAGGATAATAAAACTCTTTTATAATTAAAAAACTATAAATAGAAGATTATTTTACTCTTTTTATTTTTTATAAAACTTAAGATTATTTAATTTTGTATGTTAGATTAAGTAGCTTTTAAAAATTATGATATTGCATCAAGAATTTTTCTAAACCAACTTTTATCCTCTTTTTTAGAGTGATGTATCTCTCTTAATGATTCTAAAAGCTCTCTCTCCTCTTTTTGAATTTTTTGAGGAATTTTTATTTTAACTTTAAAATATAAATCACCTCTCATCTCTCTATTAACAACTTTTACACCTTTTCCTTTTATTTCAAAAACTGTGTCTTGTTGTGTTCCTGATGGAATTTTTAAAGAGAGTTTTTCTCCCTCTTTTATTCCATCAATCTCCAACTCTGTTCCCAATATTGCATCAAGATATGATATCTCTAAAATAGCATGAAGATCAAAATCTTCACGTTCAAAATGAGGATGAGGTTCAACAGTTAAAAATAGATAGAGATCCCCATTTGGACCACCTTTTAAACCAGCCTCACCCTCTCCAGATACTTTTAATCTATTTCCTGTATCAACACCTGCAGGAATATTTACCTCTACATTTCTAGTCTCTTTTACAACACCATTTCCACTACATGTTTTACAAGGATTTGTTATTTTTTTACCCTTTCCACCACAATATGGACAGGTTTGATTCATTATAAAAAAACCAGCTGATTGACTTATTTGTCCTTTTCCTCGACATGCAGAGCATATTTGCATATCTTTTTCAGGATTCATAACTCCAACTCCACTACAAGTTGAACAGGTTATATGTCGATCAACTTTCAACTCTTTTTTTATACCCCAAACAGCCTCATCAAAAGAGAGTTTTAACTCCATTTTAATATCAGAACCTCTTCTTGGTCTATTTGAAGATGCACCATCATCTCCACCAAAAAAATCTTTAAAAATGTCTGCAAAATTACTAAAAATATCATTAAATCCTGAATATCCTCCAGAAAAACCACCACCCTGTTGTAATCCATCATGACCATATTGATCATATAGTCTTCTTTTATCTGGTTTACTCAAAATATCATAGGCTTCACTTGCCTCTTTAAAAATATCTTCAGATTCTGGTCTACTACTTTTATCTGGATGGTGTTCAAAGGCTATTTTTCTATATGCCTTTTTAAGTTCATCATTTGTGGCATCTCTATCAACACCTAATATCTCATAATAATCCCGTTTAGACATTTTTTCTTACCCTCCCTTAGGAAATAACTCAAATCTCTTGAGAAATATAATCATGTCAACTATTTATGTCAATATTTTTATTTTAGATATAACTAAATTAAAGCTATTCCTACAACTTTTATTCAATTAAATTATGATAATACTCGCATCCACACAACTCAAATAATAAAATATCTATCACTTTCAGCGGGTTAAAACCCGCTGTTCATGTAATAATTTTATA
>JAFGXH010000282.1 GCA_016936735.1 bacterium | reverse complement strand
TCCAATGTATTTTCCTCCTAATTGTGATGAACCTGTAATGTTTAGTTGTGATAATCTTCCAAACATAGATTTCAGAAATGGGGTTTGCCCTTTTAATTTTGATTAAGCAATTATAATATCCTCTACACAAATTAAATCAAAATAGTTACAATTTATAATTTTTTAAAAACAATAACTTATTGTTTTTTTTATTATTTTATTGTATTTTTTATTTTTTAGGTGATTAAAATGAGATATTTTTTTATATTTATTCTGTTTTCAATACAGATATTTGCCTCTTCATCAAAAAAGGATGTATTTAAAGCACTTGAGACTTATGGAAAAGTTCTAAACTATATTCAGGAGAGATATTATAAAGAGAGTGATATAGATAAATTAATATACTCCTCAATAAAAGATATGGTTCAATCATTAGATCCTCACTCTGAATTTTTTTCACCAGAGGAGTTTGAGGTTTTTGATAAAGAGTTAGATGGTGAGATTATTGGAAGTGGAGTATATTTTGATATAAAAGATGATGAGATGATTGTAAGAAGAGTTCATAAAAACTCTCCTGCAGAGAAGAGTGGGGTGAAGGCTGGTATTATTATTGAAAAAATAAATGGTGTTGAGGTTTATGGTGTTGGTAAAAATAGAATAGAGACTCTGTTAAGTGGTGTTGAGGGAACAGAGATTATTTTAGAGTTTTATGAAAATTCCAAATTAAAAAAAATCTCTTTTAAATTAAGTAAACTTCAGGTAATCCCTTTTGAAATAGTGAAAATATCAGACAATACTCTTTATATAAATATAACAATATTTCAAAATAGATTAACAGAGGAGTTAAAAAAAGAGTTACAAAATAGAAAAGAGGATAGATTTATTATTGATTTAAGAGGTAATCCTGGTGGATATGTGAATGAGGCTGTAGATTTATCAGACCTATTTATTTCAAAAGGGATTATTGTTTCATCAAAAGAGCGTAATTCAGCAGAGCATTTTTATAAAGCATCAAGAAAAGCCCCTTTTACAACTCAAAAAATATACCTATTAGTAGATCATAATACAGCAAGTGCAGCAGAGATTTTCGCAGCAGCAATAAAAGAGAATAAAAGAGGTTTATTAATTGGAAATAGAACTTTTGGAAAGGGTACTATTCAATCAATATATGAGTTATCTGATGGAAGTGCATTGAAACTAACTGTAACCCTCTATTATACCCCAAAAAGAAATCTTATTCAGGGTGTTGGAGTTAAACCACATGTTATTTTACCTAAATATTTTGATTTTGATTCCACAATATCAAGAGAGTCTGATATTGAAAATGCTATTAAGGGTGGTGATAATAAAAGTGATTTAAATATCCCTGATTTTTTAAAAAATGATAGGCAATTTGAGACTGCTCTCTCTTTTTGTGATGAGTAGATTATCTAGCTTTTTTTGCATCCCAATCAGCAGAGAAGTTTCTTGATTGATCTAAATCAAGTGTTCCATTATAAACACCCTCTGTTAACTCTTTTGCAGTATAGTTTGTACTACTTGTTGTTTTAATTCTTGCATAGCCATCAAATGTGAATTTATTTGAGTTTTCATTTGTGCTACCAAAACTTAATTTAGCAATCTCTGCATATAATCTTTGAGAAACCTGATCTTTAAGATTTTCACAAATTCCTGGAAGTCCAGCAAAAACACCACTTGGAATATAATCTGCATACTCTCCAGCAATATTTCTAATTGCATCCTCTAAATCTGCACTTAACTCTTCACAATCAATGAAAAGATCTAATAGTTCATCAAATGTATGAGCTCTGTTTCTTGTTACAGCAGGAATTAAAACTCCCTCTAAAAATGCTTTAACAAATTTTCCAAAATAGAACTCTGCACTATGACGATCTATATATAGTTTATAAACAGGTTTTCCATCACTACCAAGTTGACACTGAATATTTCCTGTAAATAGATTTGAGTTAAACTGGAAATCATCTCCCTCTTCAGAAGGTTTTACCTCTGTCCAACGCCCTTTCCATTTTATATAGAAAGTATCCCACATCTCCATCCCTTTAATAGATGTTCTTGGATTTGTGTTATGAACAAAAGCCATTCTTGCAGCAATTTTCATCTCTTTTAAAATATCAATTGTATCATTTAAACCAATAATTAGATCTGGAACCCAACTTGGAATATACTGTTCAAGATATGGTCTAATTGCTGATACAATAAGATCATCTAACCAGCTTAACCAGCCAGGAAGACCAAAATCAACCTCACCAATAAATACATCTGCAATTGGTCCTAAAACAGTTCCAATACCATTAAGAATTGTTTGAAGAGTCTCTGGTAAAGCCTCAATCATATGAAAATAGTAGTTTGCATTCCATTTAATAATACATTTATTTAAACCATATTTTGTAAAACAGATTTCATTATCTTCACACTGATCATCACTTAAACAAGATGCTCCAGAGCCACCAGAAAGCTCAACTCTATCACTGTTTGGACATGGATTAACACAAAAACCATCTTGACAAACACAAGAGCCATCTGTTGGACAGATATCTGGTCTTATGCTTGGGCAGTTAAGGTCTGCTTTACACTCTGTTCCTAATGGTTGACAAGATTGATCTTTACAAACTAAACCAGATGGACAATCAACATTAGTTGTACAAGGAAGATCCATTCTTGTACAGAATCCACGAACACAACTATAGAGATCTGGACAGTTTTGATCTGTTATACAGCGACAATCTGGATCACCAACAACATCACAAACATAAGGAATCTCTTCACACTCTCCACTTGCTGTATCGCAACGGAAATTCTCTGGACACATATCATCAGAGCTACATGGAACAGGAACATAAACGCAACTTCCTGCTTGACATTGATATGATTCACCAAGGTTTATACAATCATCATTACTTAAGCAACCATTTCCACGCTCTTGAACACTAACAGCGATAGTTTTTTGAGATGCTCTATCTGATGTTATTGTAATTGTGTATGATGCAGGAACAGAGCCAGCCTGAAGCTGTGTTACAGCCATTCCTGTGAAATCTGTTACAACAGAGCTTGACTCAATTGATGGTGAACCTGCTGTATTTCCTGAGATTTGAAAATTAACAGTCTCTCCCTCAAAAGGATAGGAGTTGTTTGTTAAAACTTGAGCTGCAATAGTTTTTGTGCTGTTTGTATAAACAACAATTGTTTCATTTCCAACAAGTCTCAAAGTTTTAATTCTTGGATATACTCGAACTGTATAGGTTTTTGCTGAGGCATCTGTTGCAGTAAGTTTAACATTAAACTCATCATCCTGATTTGTTGTATTTACTGCTTTAAGTTTTACTGAAACAAGTCCACCTGCATCTGTTGTTGCCTGATTTGGTTCAACCATTGATGATACAGTTCCAGTTGCAGATACCATTGAGAAGTTAATAGTTTCATTAGCTACTGGTCCTAAAAATCTTGGATCAGTTGGAGACTCCTCTCCCTCTGCTCCTGCAACAGAGATTCTAATAAGTTGGGCTTTTAGTGTTACCTCTTCTCCTGCAACAAGCTCAAGTGATGGAGAACCAACAATTTGTAATCTTTTAATACCAAATATTGGGTCATCATTTGGAACACAAGCCTCCTTATAACAGGTTTCACCTTGACCACAACCACCATCGCAAGTTGATGAGTAACACTCCCCACCAAGACAAACATTTCCTTCACCACAATCTGTTACTTCTGTTAATGCTGTACAAGTTGCTCTCCCTTTTGTTTCATCACTACAACCAAACATTGTAAATATGAATATAAAAGAGAGAAGAAATAGATAATAACGCATGATATTTCCTCCTAAAAAGTCAATATAATTATCCTTGAAAAAAAAATTTTTGTCAAGAAAACAAGATATAAAACCGTTTTTTATAAAAATAGTTTATAAAATCGTTAATAAAAATCATAACTATCACATCTATATCTATTTTTCTGTTTTAGTCAAATATTTTTTTTAAAAATTTAAATTTTTATTGATAATCAAATACAACTTGATATTTTTTCTATTTTAAGTAGACTAGAATAGTGTTCTTTTAGAGATCTATTTGAGGTTGATATGAAAATATTTATAATTTTATTTATAGTTACAACTTTTTTATACTCCTGTAATAAAGATGATGAAAAAAAAGTTGAAATGGGTGAAAAAAATGGAGTCTGTTTTGAGGATAAAAGCTGTAATAGTGGATTAGAGTGTTATGATGATAATATTTGTAGAGTGATTCAGAATGGACATGAGGGTGGAGCCTGTTTGGCAAATGGAGCTTGTGATAATGGATTAGTTTGTAATAGTGATATGATTTGTATAAAAGATCCATGTTTAACTGTGGTTTGTGAGGATTATAAACATTGTGTTTTAGGGGTTTGTAAACCTCTTGAGGGGCGTTGTGATAGCTCTGAGGATTGTGAAGTTGGTTATTGGTGTGCAGCAGGAAATCTTTGTTCTGTTCCAGGAGTTTGTGAACCTGTAAATCCTTGCAAAGAGATTAATAGAACTGTTTGTGTTCCAGATGGAGATAGCTATAGTTGTGAATGTGAAGAGGGTTTTATTGATTTTCAGAGTAGTTGTAAAATGCCTCTATCATCATATCAGTTTCATCAGGCAGGATTTTTTTATAATATAGATATCCCATCAAACACAGCATCAGATAGATGTTGTTTCGATTTTAATAATGATGGTGAATTAGACAATAAGTTAGGAACTCTTTTAAAAGCTCTCTCCTCAATAACACAGATAAATTATGATGCACTTCTTAATAATGATATAGAGAGAGATAGATTTGGTTATCTAATTGAGTATCGTGATGCTTGGGACACAGATAATATTGTTGCACCGATTTACGAATCAAAAGATAGTGATAATATTTTTGAAAACAACATTTCAGGTGAGGGTAATATATTTGCAAAAAAAAGCTCATTTAAATCTGATGGAGAGATATTTATTAGTGAATCAAAAGAGACTCTAAATGGGATAAAAAATGGTGAAAAAATCTATTTTGAATCAGATTATACAGATTTTTTAAAAATACCATTTTTTGCAGAGAGTATAACTTTAGAGTTAACAATGTATAATTTTAAACTTGAGGGTGATTTATATAGAGATGATTTTGGAATCTGGATAAAAAATGGAAAACTTGGTGGAAAAGTTCCAATGATGAGACTTTTAGATGCCTATAACTCATACTATATTGATAAATGTGAATGTTTAAATCTTCCAGAGGGCCTTTTTTACCTTGATGAAGAGAATGTTGCTCAATGTAGAGTTGTTGAAAATAATGAATGTCCTACTAATTCAGAGTGTTCAAGTGTTATTGAGTATTGTGGGATGATTAGTGCTTCATTAGTTCCAGATGTTGACACTGATAATGATAATATAAATGATTCACTCTCTTTTGGAATGAGATTTGAGACTGCTCCAGTATCAATAACAGGAGTTTACTCTTTAGAAAAGTAAACTCTGTTCAATAAAAACTATATTTTTGTATATCTTTTTAATAATCTAAAGTTTTTCATCTAATGTTTCTTTTATTGTATGGAACAAAAATTTTTGTTCCGTACAGATTTTTCTTAATAATCATAAAATCTTGAATTCATGTCTGTAGATTGGCAATATTTTTCTTTAAAAAAGAAAGACATGAACTGTGTACTTTAGTGCACAGCTAGAAAAAACTGTTTTTTTTCTATGAGGAACGATTTTTTTCTGTGAGGAATGACAAATCATCTGTGAGGAATGATAAATCATCAGTGAGGAATGACAAATCATCTGTGAGGAACGATAAATCATCTGGTAGGAATGATAAATCATCTGGTAGGAATGATAAATCATCAGTGAGGAACGACAAATCATCTGTGAGGAATAGTAAAGACAGCATATATGCTGTCTCAACATCAGTGAGGAATGACAAATCATCAGTGAGGAATGACAAATCATCAGTGAGGAACGATAAATCATCTGGTAGGAATGATAAATCATCAGGTAGGAACGATAAATCATCAGGTAGGAATAGTAAAGACAGCATATATGCTGTCTCAACATCTGGTAGGAACGATAAAGACAACATATATGCTGTCTCAACATCAGTGAGGAACGGTAAAGACAGCAAATATGCTATCTCAAGATTTTAATTATTAGTAGTTTGTATTACTTATAATAATCAATATTATGAATTATAGATAGAAGAGGCTCTTTTTTGATTGGTTTTGTTATGTAGTTAGAGATGCCAAACTCTGATAATCTATTATACATCTCATCATTATCACAGGATAGAATCATTAAAACAAAATCGGGTTTTGATTTTAAATCAATTTTTTCTTTTTTATCTAAAAGATTATTAATAGATTCAATAGATTTTATAGAGTCCTCATTTGGTATATGATAATCACAAATAATAATATCAAAACTATTATCACTCTCAATTAATCTGTGAGCCTCTGAGTAGTTTTTAGAGTAACTTATCTCAATATTAAAATCTGATAAAAGATTTTCAATAATTAAAAAGCAATTTTTATTATCATCAATAATTAAAATTTTTTTAACAACATCTAACTTTAAACTATTTTTTATTGAGTAATCTTTTTCAATTTCAACATCTAAATCAAAATAGAATGTTGAACCTTCACCTTGAGTAGACTCAAAAGAGATTTTTGTCCCCATTTTTTTAGCAATCATATCTGATAGTATTAATCCTAATCCAACACCACCATATCTCCTTGTGGAGGAGCTATCTACTTGTGTAAATGGTTTAAATATTATCTCTTTTTGTTCATTAGAGATTCCAATACCTGTATCTCTTATTAAGACTCTATATTTTACAAAATCATCATCCAGTTTATCAAAAGAGATTTTTAACTCTATTTCACCCTTTTCAGTAAATTTTACTGCATTACTAAGTATATTGGTTAAAATCTGTTTGATTTTTATAGAGTCAACTAATCCATATCGAGGCATATTGTAATCAATATTTAATATTATCTCCAACCCCTTTTTACAGGCAGAGTAGTTTATAATCTCTACTGAATTTTCAAATAGCTCTATTAAATCTGTTGAGACTAAATTAAGAGACATCATTCCTGATTCCATTTTTGAAAAATTTAGAATATTATTTATAACATCTAAAAGAGTATTGCTTGATATTGTAATATTATTAAGATAAGATTGTTGAATTGGTGTTAAATCTGTTGTTTTTAATAGTTCATTAAAACCAATAATTCCATTCAATGGAGTTCTTAATTCATGACTCATATTAGAAAGGAACTCCGATTTTACTCTACTTGCAATCTCTGCAACCTCTTTTGCCTCTTTTAGCTCAATTTCAGCAAGTTTTCTCTCCTCATTTGTTATTGTTTGAGATATAAGAGAGGATATTGTTGTTGCAAAAGCCTGTTCATCACTATGCCATACCCTGTTTATATCTGTTTGTTCAAAACATACTATTCCAATTAATCTATCTCCAACATAGATTGCTGTATCAAGAATAGATTTGATGTTGTGTGAATCAATATATTTATGAAGAAAGCTAAAAGAATCCTCTTTTTTTGTCAAATCATTAATAATAACCCTTCCATCTGTTTTTAAACTGTGCCAGTAGTTTGATGTTTTGTCAATATGGAGTGTTATTCCAGATTTATAACTTTGAGTTGATAGTCTCCATCTTGATATACAGTTTAGATATCTATCCTCATCAGATAAAAACCATATACTAACATACTCTACATTTAAAATTGTTGAGACTTTTTTAACAATATGATGGCAGGCATCTGTAACCTCTCCATTTTGTATATATTGATTAGATATAAGCTCTGAAATAGCCTCTCGCTGTCTCTGTTCTCTATTATAGTTATTCTCAATCTCTTTTAATTGTCTCTCTATTTGAAGTTTTTCGTTCTCTCTTAACTCAAATAGATCATTTTTTATTATATTAATTGTTTCAGCTATATTAATTAATGGGTTATTATCAGATACTTTTTGTGTTTTTATATCAATCTCTGAGTCCCATAAAAGAGTTCCACAGCTATTACTAATCTCCTCGATATCATTAAAACTGACAACTATTTTTTTATCTGTTTTATCATCATGATCAAAAGATGATTCAGAGTTTATTTTTTCAAATATCTCTTCAGTAGAGTTAACAAAAACAAAATACTCTTTAACAAGTGTTGAATATAGCATTAAAGAGGTTTTAAGAGCTCTGCTTGCCCCATTAATAAATGAGACAATAGGTGCTGTTTGGTTTTTTATATTTATTTTTTTAATCTCATTTGAGTAGAATTTTTTAAATCCAATTGAAAAGTCAATTGTTAATTCAGATAAATCTGTTATACTATAGTATTGTAAATCATATAATCCACCATCTTGAAAAACTTTCTCTAGAAGTTTACAACAGATTTTTAAATCCTCAATAAGAATGGAGTCTCCTCCAATTTTAACATAAATAAGTTGTTGAGGAATCACACCAATTTTATAAAAAAAATCACTATTTTTAGATCTATATTCCCATTCAGGTTTAAAAATAACATTATCATAAGTGATTCTGTTTTTAATAAAATTATACCTCTCTGCTAATAGGTTCTCTTTTTGTTTATCAAATAGTTTTTTTGATAAAAGGATAGATTCACTATAGTTATTAACTGTTATTAGTTTCATTTTTGGAGAGAATAGTTTTAATGCATGATTTATAACAACTCTCATCCAAAGTGGATTATTTATAATAATTACAGCTATTAACTCATCTTGCATTTTTAAAAAATAGTTTCTCTGTTTTTGAATCTCTTTGAAAGGCATTTTTCCAGTGATATATGTTAAATCTCTTATCTGAATATATGGAGGTTTCATATCTGTTTGAGCATAAAAACTATAGAGTACTTCATTAAACTGATCTATGTCATAATTTGATAGATCTCCCTCTCCTGCAATATAAACAGTAGAGTCTCCAATTTTATAAAGTGATATTTTATAATCACCCTTCATTTTTATATTAATAAATTTATCAACTTTTGTGACTGGTTGTTTTGTTATTGGACAAAAATCCCCAAAAAAGCTTTCAAACTGTTTATCTTGTGTTATATTATTCATATCTCTTACTAAAAATAAAATTAATCCTATCAT
>JAFGXH010000281.1 GCA_016936735.1 bacterium | reverse complement strand
TTTTAACAAAAGAGGATATCTCAAAGAATCTTAATATCTCAATTGAGGAGATAGAGGAGATTGAAAAAGAGATTCAGAAAGAGAATCTATAACTTTGCTATCATTTTCTTCTGAAAATTCAGTTTATAAAAGAATGAAAAGGCTTTGTTGCTTCGTATTTTTATCTCCAATCTCCCTCTCCCCCTGCCCCCTCTCCACTACGTGGCGATGGGGTGAGAAAAAGAAAAATATTTTTTTGTGTCTGGAGGGGATGTGAATATTTTTCTGGGAGTAGTTTTTATTAAAATTTAACACCAATTATTAAGTGTTTTAACTAATTCATGAACTGTTGTTATTGGATTGCTTTTAGATAGTGAATTAGATTGTTTTCTTTTCTTAAAAAGATCATCACCTCCCATTACTCCTCATTATAGCTATTATATTCATGAAATTTTGGAATTGCTCCATATTTACCAAGAAGATAGTTTTTTTCATAAGATTCATCATTTCTTACATAGCTTTTGAAAATGAGCCTGAACTATTAAATACAATATTAATCAAAAGAAAATAACATCATTTCATATCATAATTAATTCATTTTAAACTAAAAAAACTTCATTCCGGCTCTGCAAAACTTCATTCCGGCTCTGCAAAACTACATTCCGACTCTGCAAAACTACATTCTGGCTCTGCACAACTACATTCCGACTCTGCACAAGTACATTTTGGTTCTGCACAACTACATTCGGCTCTGAAAAAACTCATTCTGGTTCTGAAAAAACTCATTTTGGTTCTGCAAAACTTCATTCCGGTTCTGCAAAACTTCATTCAGGTTCTGTAAAACTTCATTCCGGTTCTGAAAAAGTATATCTGGGCAGAAAAAAAGTATATCGGGGCAGTGAAAAAGTATATCAGGGCAGTGAAAAAGTATATCAGGGCAGTGAAAAAGTATATCAGGGCAGTGAAAAACTATATCGGGGCAGTGAAAAACTATATCAGGGCAGTGAAAAAGTATATCAGGGCAGTGAAAAAGTATATCTGGGCAGTGAAAAACTTTTTATTTTTATTTTTTAAAATTAAAAGTTAAAACAAAGTGGGGTGGGTAAAGCTCACACGAAAAAATCAGGATAAAATCTGAAAGATTTTTTTAGTAAAAGAGAAAAAAAACATATTTTGGTTCTGTACAACTATCTCTTAAAGCCCATCTCCAACTCTTTTTATAACTTTTTTTAAGTTATGCAAAATATCCAATAAAAAAATATATTTTGTTTTTTTAAATTTGATTATTTATTATTTTCTGTTATAATAGGTCAACTAGATATAGTGGAGATATTATGAAATTTATTAGAAATTTAACTATTCTTGCAATTATTTTAACTCTTTTCTCTTGTAGAGAAGAGCCATCAAAGGGAGAGATTGTTGTTGTTGATCCAAATGAAAAAGTTATATCATTTAAAACAGTTGATTTAAATAAAATGAGTTCTCTTGATATTTTAGATGGAGAGGACTTTCAAATTCTTTCAGGTGGAAAAATAACTATGTTTGTTAGATATGATGGAGATCCATCAGAGATAACTGTTGGTGAGTTTAATAAAATAACCTACTCAGAAGAGGCTGTCGAACCAAAATTTAGATATACAATTTCAGATGATGTTGCAATCCCTTACTCTATTTATGATTATGTTTTATTAACACTCTACTATAATCTTCAAAGTGCATACGATTTTATGGTTCAAGAGGGAATGCCATCAGTTGGTGCTAATGGAGAAAAATTTGAGAAAACTCCTGTATTTTTTAATTTAAATTATGAAGATTCAGATTTATATGGTTCTCCAACAGATATTAAAGATAATGCCTTTTTTGATCCAATAAGAGTATCTCTAGCCTTTTTAAAACAGGATGAGTTTAAAAGTTTAGCACTTGTATCAAATCCTATGATTGTAGCTCATGAACTTGCTCACTCTGTTTTTAATTTTTTAGTTGAGGGAAGAGTTGATAAAGATGCAAAATTATATGATTCAGTATCATATTATGAGGCATCTCCAACAGCAACAAGTGAAAAATGTTTAAGCAGTTTTCATCTTGGTGCAATGAATGAGGGATTTTCAGACTATTGGGGCTCTTTAAAAACAGACTCTACTAACTTAATATATCTTACAATTAGTCCTGATAATATGGGTGTAAGTGTTAGTGAAAAATATGATAGAGATCTTAATAATAATAGAACACTTGATTCATCAATGTTTCCATCAACAAATCAGATTTGTCTTGAGGGAAGGCATTCATACTATTGGGCTGGAACAATTTGGGCATCTTCTCTTTGGGAGATTAATAAAACACTAAATATTCCAGAGCTAAATAGAGCAATTTTTGACTCTTATGCCTGTCTTCATAATATTGTAAAATACCATAAAACAGATGCAGGAAGAATAAGAGTCTCAACAGCTGCTAATTGCTTAGTATCATCTCTTAGAAACAGAGGCGTTAACACAACAGAGAGCTGTAATATATTGAAAAAAAGATTCTCAATATATGCTGATGAGATATATGAATGTGAATAGTTTTTATTATAATATCTAATATAAAGAGGTTTTTATGAATTTTATAAATATTTTTGTAAAAAATAGTTTACATTTACTATATATTTTGCTTTTTACTTTTGTGTCTCAAAATCTACTTTCACAAGATTTTAATGATGAATATAATGAGAATAGTTTTTCTCTTAATGATGTTGTTGAAACAACAGAGTATACAGAGTCTCAATATAATCATGAGGTTAATGGAATAATGAATATTGGAATTATTCCTAAAACAACAAGTGGAAGAGAGATTGAGGTAACTTTTGCAGCAGGATATCGCTTTTTTATTAATAGTGATATTGATAATATAGTTTCTGATTCAATATTTTTTGAGATATTTTTTGGAAAATATACATCAACAACTGATGATTTTTTCTCTTTTTTTAAAGAGGAGAGAGATATTTTCTCTATTTATGCTGGAGCAGGCTATAGATTTCATCTAAAAAATAGATATTTTGTTCAGGGTTCTGTTGGTTTAAAATATTATCATGATACAGTTAGAGTATATTTTAATGAAGATGATGAGAATCTTGATGGTTACACTTTTCAGGAAAAAGAGTCCACAATTACAGACTATACCCCATATCTACTTTTAGAATCAGGTATGCTTATTCAAAAAAAGAAAAGTGGAGTATTTGTTTTCAAGTTGGGCTTCTTAGCAGACTACTTCTATACTTTAGATGAGTTTAGATTTGTTATTCAAACCTCGATAGGCTATCTTTTCTAATGAGTAGATTATGATTGAAACTTTTATTAAAAAAAATAGAGATATTTTAAAAAAAGCAACAGAGAAAAATGGTAAAAATATCTCTGATAGTTTTGGAATGGATTTAGATTATCTTGCTAAAATTATAACAATTATTGAACCATTTTATAAATTTTACTTTAGAGTATCAACTTTTGGAGTTGAAAATATTCCTAATGAGGGTAATTTTCTATTTATATCAAACCACTCTGGTCAAATTCCTATTGATGGAGTAATGATTGGATTATCTCTTTTGTTTGAAAAAAAATCACCTATTTTACTTCGTTCAATGGTTGAGAGATGGGTTCCAGAATTACCTTTTATAAGTACTATTTTCTCTAAGGGTGGTCAAATATTAGGAACACCTAAAAATGCTAAAAGAGTTCTTGATGAGAACAACTCTCTTCTGATTTTTCCTGAAGGGGTTAAAGGAATATCTAAAACATTTAAAAATAGATATAAATTAGCTGAGTTTGGCTCCGGTTTTGCAAGATTAGCAATCGAGACACAAACCCCAATTATTCCAATTGCAGTGATTGGTGCAGAGGAGCAAATTCCAACAATAGCAAACATAACAAATATTGCAAATCTGTTAAAAATTCCTGCAATGCCAATTCCAATAACACCACTTCCATTACCTGTGAAATATAGGATATATTTTGGAGAACCAATATACTGTATTGATAATAGTGAGGAGAGTACAGAGAAGATTAAAGATATTATTCAAAAAATGCTGGATGATGGATTAAAAAAGAGAGAACATATTTTTTGGTAGAGTTTATGAAAACAGTATTAATTACAGGAATTGGGGGAAATCTAGGTAAAATTTTAGCTAAAAATCTTCATCGAGAGTATAATGTTATTGGTTTAGATAGAAGAGATATTGGGGTTTTACCAAAAGATATTATTCATTATAAATATGACATAAGAAGAAATCGAGTTGAGGATATTTTTAAAAAACATAAAATAGATACAATATTTCATCTTGGAGTGATGCATAATTTAAGAGAGAATGATAAAGAGCATCATGAGTTTAATATTATTGGAACAACAAAACTTCTTGAGTATGCTCAAAGCTATAATGTATCAAAATTTATTTTTCTTTCAAGTGCAAATGTTTATGGACCTAAAGCAACCAATTCACAATATTTAAATGAGGATGAACCACTTATGGGTGGAGCAAATTTCTCTGATATTAGAGATTTAATAACATTAGATATGCTTGTATCATCACTATTTTGGAAACAACCCTCTATTCAAACCATCATTCTTAGACCAGTTCATATTGTTGGAGATTTACAAAATGGGATATCAAACTATTTTAGAATCTCTAATAAAGTTCCAGTTTTAGCTGGTTTTGATCCAATGATGCAACTGATTCATATATCTGATTTAATAGAGGCATTCATTCTAGCAATGAGGAGTAATAGTAGTGGTGTTTTTAATTTAGCAAGTAGTGGAGCAGAACCCTTATCAAAACTTATAAAACATCTTGGGAAAAAAACTCTTCCTCTTATTGATCCAATATTTAGAAATATATTTCACTATTTGTGGAGAACTAGATTTGTTAGTTTTCCCCCTGAAGAGTTTGATTATCTAAA
Source organism: bacterium (assembly GCA_016936735.1). Classification (GTDB taxonomy): domain Bacteria; phylum UBP6; class JAFGXH01; order JAFGXH01; family JAFGXH01; genus JAFGXH01. Next base: position 405 of record JAFGXH010000281.1, on the reverse strand, counting down.
ATATATCTGTATGGTTGATACAACAAATGCAAAAAAAGAGCTTAATTTTAATCCAAAGTATACTATTTTTGATGCACTTGACTCTCTTAATAAAAAATCTTTTCATAATATTATTCCTATTGCATAAATAGTTATATTTAATGACAAAATTAATTTTAATAATAGCATAAAAAACAGATAGAGATATTATTTTTTGTTATTCATTTTTTATTGCATAAATAGATGCTTAAATTGTTATAATTTCTTGATTTTTCTTTTACATCAAGTTATATTAATAATAGAGAGTTCTTTATCTCTAAACCAAACGGATTTTGGTTGACTACAAACATTTCATGGAGGAAATCATGTTATCTATTAATAACAATCCTACAGCTTTAACTGCAAAATCTAATTTGCAGAGTGCAA
>JAFGXH010000280.1 GCA_016936735.1 bacterium | reverse complement strand
CCTTAAAAATGCTAAAGCATTTTTAGGGTGTGATAAGGAGGGATTTAGGGTGGGGGTTCTTTTAAAATTTAAAAAAAATAGCTAAAACCGGTTTCCGCTGAATAGTTACAAATAAAATATCTATTGAAGTTTTCTTCTGAAGATAAAAAGTGAAGAGAGAATTGAAAGAAGTATCATTATAATAGAGTTTGAACTGCTACTATTTTCAAAGCTACAACCAGATGAACCGCCTCCTCCACTATTTTGAGAAGGAATACAGTTTAATGCACTTGCTTCATATCCATCTCTACAGGAACAGAATGGTGTGTTATCCCCTTTTAATAGACATACACCATTATTAGAACAGGTAACACCAAGACAAGGATCTGTTGTGCTATTCTCAACACAATTTAAACCCTCTGCATGATATCCTATAATACAGATACAAGTTAAATCGGTATTAACTATTCCACAATAACCTTTGTCAGAACAGGTTATACCAGTACAAGGATCTGTTGCATCTATAACACAATTATATCCCTCTGCATGATATCCACTATCACAAATACATCTTGCAACACCATTCTCATTTGTGCAGAATCCATATGTACCACAAGTTATACCATCACAAGGATCAGCAACATCCTCAACACAACTTAAACCATTTGCTTTATAACCTGCATCACAAATACAAACTGCTAAATTGTTTTGAACAGAACATGTTCCATGTCCTGTACAAGTAATGCCATCACAAGGATCTGTTGTATTTTGAACACAGGTTAATCCACTTGCAGTATATCCTGTATCACATATACAAACTGCTGAATTGTTTTGAACAGAACAGCTTCCATGATTTGAACAGGTTACTCCATCACAAGGATCTGTTGTGTTTGCAACACAGGTTAATCCACTTGCAGTATATCCATTATCACAAATACAGACAGCACTATTGTTTTGAATAGAGCAGCTTCCATGATTTGAACAGGTTACTCCATTACAAGGTGAAACAGCTCCTGTTGATGATATTGATAAAGTATAGTTACTATCAACAGTTTGATATGGGTTTACAAGTAGATAGTATGTTTTTGTTTCTGTAACTTGATAACTTATAGTCTCTGTTGTATCCTCTGTTGCAGCAGATGCAAGCACTGACTCTTCAGAAAGATCTGTTGAACCAAATAGATATAAATCAATATCATTTGAGAAGTTTGTTAATGTTACAGTAAGTGTTGAACCTGAAGATAGACTAAATTTAAAGAAATCTGCTCTGCTACTACAGGAGTGATGTGTTCCTGTATAAGGAAGTGATACCTGTTTTGATGTCTCAATTGAATTATTATTAAGGTTATCATCAACACATGTATCTGGAACACAAGCATCACCTGCTGAGTTTACAACATAACCCTCATCACAAAAACATGCAGCTGAACCATCTGAACCAACACCACAAGATGAGTTTGCTGGACAACTTACACCCTCACAAACAGCACTCTCTAAAACACAAGCATCACCTGCTGAGTTTACAACATAACCCTCATTACAATAGCATTGAGCCTCTCCATTCTCATCAACATCACAATGTGTATTTGCATACATTGATGCACAATCAACACTATCACAAACATCTCCACCTCCACCAGAACGTGTTAACTCAAGAGCCTTTTTTGCATTAACACGACCATAACCAAAACAGTCTGAGTGACCATTTGTATATGTTCCACAAGAGCTTGGGTGTTCATCAGCATAGTAATCAAATCCAGATATTTTATCTGTTGTTGATATTATTATATTGTAAACCTCTGTGTAGGTTAAAGTTGAGTCTTCAGATAATATAAGAGCAGCTAAACCTGCAACATAAGGACAAGCAGATGATGTTCCACCAAAACCTTTTGTATATTTTCCTGTGTTTGGAATATCTGAACCAATATATTGCCCATCACTATACATTGAACCATCTCTATTATAGCCACGACCATTTTGAGCAGTATCACTTGTATTATAGGCATCAGTTGTCCATATTCCATCTTTATTATTAGATGTATCATAATAACCAGTGTTTGATGGAGCAACAACATCAAGTGTTGAGCCATAATTTGAGTAGTAACTTAACTTGTCTTGATATGTTGATGCACCAACTGCAATAATTTTTGGATGACCCTCAAGAGAGTTACTTGAGAATTGACGAGTCTCATTTCCTGCAGCAAAAACAACAACACACCCCTTTCCACTTCTACCAGTTGATGTAACACTATTAATTGCTTCATTTAAATTATCTGGAATTGGAAAATCTTGTGCAAATCCCCAAGAGTTACTAATTACATCTGCACCCTGATTTTTTACCCATAGAATTGCATCAGAGTCTCCATTTTCATAACCATAACCACTTTCACTCATTATTTTAGCAGAGAGAATTTTGCAATTCATACATACACCTGCAACCCCTTGGTTATTATTACCTTTTGCAGCTGCAACACCAGCACAAGCTGTTCCATGATCTCCACCATACTCAAAACTTGTTTCACCTGTAAAATCTTGATAATTTAAAATATCAATATCTTCATGACCCACTTTTATTCCATCATCAACAATACCAATTTTGATGGTAGATGAGCCCTGATTAACATCCCAAGCACCAGTTGTATTTGCACCTCCAGTTGCACTTGAGTGATGCCATTGACTTGTGTAGTATGTGTCATTAGGTGCAAAACGTCTATCATGCATTAATAAAAAATTGGGATATGAGTATTTTGCAACTCCCATCTCAAAAATTTTATTTGCAATAGTTAAAACATCATCAGAGGTTTTTACAAGATATGTATTTTTCATCTCATATCTTTTTACAATATCCAATTTATGATTTTTTAAAAAAAACTCTGCAATTTCAGTTGAAAAATTATCTTTAAAACTGATAAAAAGAGTATTATTTATTATCATTGGCCATTTCTCTTGGTCTAAAGTAAATGATTTTAACTCTTTATTAAAAATTGAGAGTGATGAAAGTTTTGTTAAATCAAAACCATTTTTCCCTTTTATAATAAAGATGTTATTAAAAATTTTAATATCATCAATATTATTTAAAAGATTTTTTGAAGAGAGCTCTTTTTTTAAAACCTCTAATTCTATTTTTTGAGTCGCTTCAAAAGAGTAGAATTTTTCAGATTTGTTAATAGTTAATTTTTTCCCATTTGTATAATAGTAGCTTTCTCCAAAAGCAATCAAAGATAAAAATAGAAAAAAAAGTAGCAACTTTTTCATTATTTGTCTCCAAAACATATTATATATAGTTTTAATCAATAATACAAAAAAATGCAAACATTCTATTGTGATATTATTGTGTTTTTTTGCCTATTTATTTAATAATAGATGTTTTTTTTAAACATTTATTGATTTTTAAAGCTGTTTATAGTAATATCAGTTGTGCAATTATAAGGAATCATTATGATAACAAAAGAGTTGTTTGAACCTCGCCATATTGTTGTAATAGGTGGCTCAAACGACCCTTCCAAACCAGGTGGAAGGGTGTTGAAAAATCTTATAGAGGGAGGATTTAGAGGTGTTCTTTATGTTGTAAATCATAAAGAGAACTCTGTACAAGGAATATCCTGTTATTCTGATGTTTCACTTCTTCCCTCAAATGTTGATTTAGCAATAATATCTATTCCATCAAAACCAGCAATTCAAGCCGTTAAAATTATGGCAAAAGAGAAAAATTGTAAAGCATTTATTGTTTTATCTGCTGGTTTTTCTGAAACAGGAGAGGAGGGTAAAAATTTAGAGGAACAACTTATTGATATTTGTAATGAGTATCAAGCAACTCTTATTGGTCCAAATTGTATGGGAGTTTTAACTCCACACTATTCAGGAACTTTTGCAGGTCCTCTTCCTGAGTTATCTTTTGATGGTTGTGATTTTGCAACTGGTTCTGGTGCAACTGCAGCATTTATTTTAGAGAATGGAATAAATATGGGTGTAAAATTCTCAAGCATGTACTCTGTTGGAAACTCAGCACAAACTGCAGTTGAAGACATACTAGAGTATTGGGATGAAACATTTATTCCTAATAAAAGTTCAAAAGTTAAACTTCTATATCTTGAAAAAATAGAGAAACCATCAATGTTTTTAAAACATTGTCAATCTCTTATAAAAAAAGGGTGTAGAATAGCTGCAATTAAAGCTGGTACATCTGAAGCTGGTTCAAGAGCAGCATCATCACATACAGGAGCACTTGCAACATCAGATAGTAGTGTTGAGGCACTATTTAAAAAAGCAGGAGTTATTCGTTGTTATAGTAGAGAGGAGTTAATATTAGCTGCTGCTATTTTGCAATTTGAGCCATTAAAAGGTAAAAATATTGCAATTATTACTCATGCTGGTGGTCCAGGAGTGATGTTATCTGATGCTCTTTCAAAAGAGGGATTCTCTTTACCTGCACTTGAGGGAGAAAAAGCAGAGAGACTTTTATCTAAACTATTTCCTGGTTCATCTGTATCTAATCCTATAGATTTTTTAGCAACAGGAACATCAACTCAACTTGGAGAGATTATTGACTCAATATTAAATGATTTTCAGTTCATAGATGGGATTGCTGTTATTTTTGGTTCAGCAGGTCTATTTGATGTATCTGAAGTTTATAAAGTTTTAAATGAGAAAATAAAAAACTCTTCTAAACCTATTTACCCAATATTACCATCTATTATTGTTGCAAAAAAGGAGATCAAACATTTTTTCTCACTTGGAAGAGTTGCATTTTTTGATGAAGTTCGTTTTGGAACAATACTTGGAAGAGTATATAACACTCCATTTTTTGATGAAGATGAGGCTGAGCAGATTTCAGATCCAATAAAAATTGAGGAGATTATTTCTAAAAATAGTAGTGGTTATTTACCACAAAGTGAAGCAATTGCCCTACTTGATGCTGCTGGAATATCTCATGTTAGTGAGTTTATAATTAATCAAGAGAGTGAAATTGAAGAGCTTAATACAAAATTACCATTTCCTTGGGTTATGAAAGTTGTTGGTCCTCTTCACAAAAGTGATGTAAAAGGGGTTTATACAAATGTTAAATCTTTAACAGCTGCTATAGATATATATAATAAATTAATCTGTATTGAGGATGCAATCTCTGTTCTTATTCAGCCAATGGAGAAAGGAGTTGAGATATTTTTAGGAGCAAAACGAGATAAACTTTTTGGACCAATTATTTTTGTTGGTTTAGGGGGTATTTTTGTTGAGGTTTTAAAAGATATCTCACCCATAATGCTTCCAATCTCAACAGAGGAAACTCTATTCTCTTTAAAAAAACTAAAAGGATATAAAATTTTTGAGGGTGTTAGAGGAGAAGAGGGTTGTAATTTAGAGCTTCTAATAGATAATATAAAAGCTCTTGGGCAACTATTAGATTATGCCCCAGAGATATCTGAAATAGATTTAAATCCAATAATTGGAAACAAAAACTCAGTTAATGCTGTTGATGTAAGAATACGAATCACAAAATAGTTTTCTATAATTTTTGATTCTGTTTTATCTTTTATTTTAGGGGTAGATTTTTCTTAAAGTCTAAAAATCTTGAATTCATACCTATTAAAACTGTTTATAAATATTTTTTTACTGAATTTTGAGTAAGATGGAGAGCAAATATACCTAGTTCTAAGCATTAACCATATAAAACATACAATTCTTAATAGTTGGATTTAAAATCGTTTTCCAATGAGCCTCTTTTTTCTTTATCAAATTTTATCTTTAAGTCTTTTTTGTTGTAGATTTTGCCATAGTTTCAAATTCCATATTCATCTGCTAAATCAATATATTTGTCAAAAATATCGGGTTGGCTTCTAATATTGCCCAAGCCAATAGTATCAAATTCATCAAATTCTCCATCTCTTTTAACACCTAAGTGAATGAGAACTTGGTTTATTGTTTTTGCATTTTTATCTATATTGTTTTTGTATTGATAAATACTTGCATATTGATTTCCGACTCCACCAAAATAATCTGTCTGAATTATTGCATATAAAGGTTTTTTATTTATTGAAATATTTTTAACTACTTCTGAAATAGCAATTTCAGTTGGAAATATTAAGTTGTCTGTAATAGATGTTTCAAGTTGTCCAATTGTTTTTAGTTCATATTGCCAACAGGCAGTTTGATAATGATCTATATGAAAAAGTGTAAGTGAAAAAGGTAATTCTTTACCAAATAGCCCAAAACTTTCAGCAACTGTTTTGTTATAGTTGTCTTTTAAAATTATAGCTGTTATATTATGTCCCATCGTTTTTCTGCATAGTTTAAAGTCTCAATATATTCTGTATATTCTATCAATTTAGCATATACATTTAATCTATAATTTAGTCCACCATAAAACTATAGCTAATTCAATTTTAAAAAGCAAGAATAATCAATTTTTTAAAAAAATTCTGTATTATCTTTT
>JAFGXH010000279.1 GCA_016936735.1 bacterium | reverse complement strand
GGAGTTTAATAATATTTGCACTACTAATAATGTTAATACCATTTTTAAGTGCTACATTTTTCTCAAACTCTCATATTGAAAATGAGATAAGAGTATCAATAGAGAAAAGATTATCAACAATAAATGCTAATAAAAAAATAATGAGTGAAGCAATTATTAATAGATGGTTTAAAGATATAAGAGCTCAGCAAGATAGAAGCTATATGAATAAAGCAATGAGTGATTATCAATATTTTTATGAGAATGGTATTGAAACAGATGAGGGAAAAAGATATCGTTCAATACTTGAGAATTTTGTAAAAGAGACCTCATATCTTGATGTTTATGCTTTTAATAAATCAGGAGTACTTCTTTTGAACTCTAAAAGGGGAAAGGATTATCACTCAGATTTTTTCAATGGTGAATTTAAAGATACACATTTGGGAAACTCATTAAAAAAGGCTCTCTCTGGAGAGGTTGTTTTTACTGGTTTTGAGTATTATAAACCTCTTGATTCTGTTTGTGGCTTTATGATTGCTCCAGTTTATTTAAGTAAAACTATTGTTGGAGCTGTTGCTTTACAATTAAATCCAGAGGAGTTTGACCAGATTCTTCAAGAGGGAGAGGGATTAAGTGGGATTGGCGAATCAACACTTTTATCAATTGAGAATGATCAATTTTATTTACGCTCAAATCAAAATATAAAAAATGGTAAAATTGGTGATAAATACTATCTTTCACCAAAAAATTTAGTTAAAAATGGTGAAAAAAAGGGGGTATCTGTTGTAAAAGGGGTTTATGGTAAAGAGGATCTTGTTGCATATCAAAAACTTAATTTAAATGATTATGGAATGGATTGGTATGTGATAACAGCTATATCAACATTAGAGATTGAGAATCCTATATCAAAATTAAGGGTGAATCTTTATCTTTTTTTGGCAATATTTTTAATTGTTGTTATTTTTATAGCACTATTTTTTTCAAATAGTATAATGAAAAAAATTAATGATGTTGTTGTTGAGATTGAAAGAGTTAAAAATGGAATGTTTAATGGAAATTTTAAATGTAAAGGTGAAAATAGAGCTCTTTTAAAAGAGTTTTATTCAATTATTGAATCAATAAATAGTGTTATTGATGTTTTTATAAAACCACTAAAAACAACATCAAACTATCTAAAAGATATCTCTATTGGTAAAATATCTGAAAATTTCAAAGAGGAGTATAATGGAGATTTTCAAGAGATTCAAAATAGTATTATCCAATTATCTCAAAACATCCTAAAAATAATAAAAGAGACAAATAGATTATCTAATAATATCCAAGATGGAGACTTAAGTAAAAGGGGAGATGAGACTCAATTTCAGGGTGATTGGAGATTAATGATTTATGGAATTAACTCTATTGTTGATGTTTTAATAAAACCTCTACATATATCAAAAAACTCTTTAAAATCATTTTCAAATGGTATTTTACCTGAAAAAATTACTGATGAATATAAGGGTGATTTTAATGAGATAAAAGAGAGTATAAATAAAGCAACAGATGCTATTTCAAATATTTTATTTGATTACTCAGAATTGTATAAAGAGATTATACATGGAAAAATTCTTTATAGAGTTAAAGAGAGTAGACATCAAGGAGAGTTTAAAAAATTGATAAATCAAAATAATTTAATTCTTGATAAATTAACTAGTTTTATTGATGAGATTCCTTTGCCATTTATGATTATTAATAAAGAGTTAGATGTTCAATATATGAATAAACTTGGTGCCTCAATGAAAAATAAAAACAGTCAAGAGGTATCAAATTCAAAATGCTTTAATCATTTCTGCACACAAGATTGTAATACAGATAGATGTGCAACTGTAAAATGTATGAAAACAGGATTAAAAGAGTATGGTGAAACAGTTGCAACCCCATTAAAAGAGAGTTATGATATTCAATATATATCAATTCCCTTAAAGAATGAGCAAAACAGTGAGATTATTGGTGCAATCGAGATTGTTATAGATCAAACAGAGATCAAAAAAACACTAAAAGAGAATCAGAAAATTCAGAAAGAGGTTGAGAAAAACTTTGAACGAAATAGAAAAATACTTGATTATCAAAAAAGAGAGGTTGATAAACTTACTGCTATTTTACAGAATGTTTCAAATGGAATTTTTGATTTTGATTTAAAAACAGAGGAGAGTGATTCTGAAACTTGTGAAATATGTTCTATTTTTGAAAATATTTATAATGAGGTAAAAAATACATCTCAATCAATAAAATCTGTCCTTAATGGGGTTGATAAAATATCCCAAGAGATAAAGATTGGAAATTTAAAATATAAACTTGATGAAACTAAATTCAGTGGTGATTATAAAAAAATATCACAGGGAATAAATGGAATGATTAACTCATTTTTGACTCCATTTGAAACACTCATTAGTAAATTAGTACAGATATCAATTGGGGAGATTCCTGACAAAATAACTGAAAAATATTATGGAGACTTTAACACAATAAAAGAGAGTGTTAATAAAATGATAGTAACATTAACAGATTTAAATATTGAGTTAAGCTCGATATTAACTGCTTCATTAAGTGGAAAGCTCTCTTTTAGAGGGAATTATAAAGATTTTTCAGGCTCTTGGAGAGAGATTATTCTACAAATAAACTCCCTATTAGATGCAATTGTTGAACCAATATTAGAAAGCCTATCCTCATTAGACAGAGTTAAAGAGGGAGATTTCTCTTTTAATATTACAAAAAACTATCAGGGAGAGTTTAATAATTTAAAAGTTGCAATAAATAATACAATCAATTCGATTAATAAACTTTTAAAAGATGTCTCTGTTACTGTAAATCAGGTTTTAACAGGCTCTCAACAGGTTGCAACCTCGAGTTTAGCACTCTCTCAAGGAGCTATTGAACAGGCATCATCTCTTGAACAGATAACTGTTTCAATGACACAGATTAAAGAGGAGACATCCAATAATGTAAAATCAACAAAAGAGGCATCAGATTTTTCAAAAGAGAGCTCTAGTTTCTCTTTAAATGGTCTTAAAGAGATGGAGGATTTGTTGGTTGCTATGGAGGAGATATCACTATCAAGTAAAGAGATATCAAAAATTATTAAGGTTATTGATGAGATAGCTTTTCAAACAAATCTTTTAGCTTTAAATGCTGCTGTTGAGGCTGCTAGAGCAGGAAAACATGGTAAAGGATTTGCGGTTGTTGCTGATGAGGTTAGAAACTTGGCTGCAAGAAGTGCAAAAGCTGCTAAAGAGACAGAGGAGAAAATTGTTAATGCAATAAAAAAATCTGAAAAAGGGAGTGATTTAGCCTTAAAAACATCAAATATATTAACAGAAATCTATAATAAATCGGAAAAACTTTCAAATATTATGTTTACAGTTACCAATTCATCAAAAACACAGGCAATCTCAATAGATCAAATTAACTCTGGACTATTTCAAATAGAGGCTGTTACACAACAAAATACCTCAAATGCGGAGCAAAGTGCAGCTGCTGCAGAGGAGTTATCTGGTCAAGCTAAAGAGTTAAGTAATATTGTTAGTCAATTTAAAATATAAAACTATATAATTAATGATTTAATCATGAATATATAGTATTTTCAGTTTAAAAATGTATAAAAATAGTCTATTTTTTGATTTATTGTGAGTAAAATGATATTATCTTCTAAGATATTATTTTATTTGGTGGTGAATATGAAAAAAAATGAGACTATTTTACAAGATGAGTGTGTCATTAATCTTCCATTAGAGAGAGTTAAAGAGTTTTTTCATTGGGAAAAAACAGTTGAGAAGGCACCAGTATCATACTCTATAAAAAATTTAGTCTATAATGGAGTTATTGGTGAGAATGAGATTTTAATAACAATGACTCTTGAAATTGAAACATATAGTGAGGACTGGATCTCTATTCCATTATTACAAAGTGATGCAATATTAGTATCAACAGAGTTAAATGATGGCTCTTTCCCCCAAATAAAGGGAGCATATAGCTTTTTGATAAATAAAAAAGGGGTTTTCTCAATATCACTTAAATTCTATCTTCCATTTCAATCAAAAGAGAGAAAAAATAGTTTTAGATTGCTATCTTTTGGAAGTGCAAAATCTGTTTTTAAAATAGGTAAAACTGGACTAACTTGGAATATTCCTAATGGAGCTGGTGTTGAATCAACTGAAACAAAAACAGAGACAACAATAAACTGTTTTCTTCCAAATGGAGAGAGTATAATATCTTGGTTACCAAAAGTTGAACAAAAAACAGTTAAAAAAGTTGATCCAATTGTTTATGGAGAGGTTTTTACATCGGTATTTATTGGTGAAATGATGATTCGATGTATGAGTGAGGTTCAATACTCAATATATCAGGCTGGTGTTACAACATTCAAAATCTCTGTTTTAGATGCTAAAGTAATGAGTGTTACTGGAGATAGAATAAGAAATTATGATTTAATTCAAAATGAGAAAGGAACCTCTGTTATTGTCTATTCAGAGTATGAGGTGGATAAAAATTTTACACTTTCACTTCATTATGAAAAAAATATTGATCAAAAAGATTCCGAAAGTAATTTACCACAGATATTTTTAGAGGGAATTGATAGAGCAAGTGGATATATATCTGTTTCAGGAAAAACAAATATTGAGCTAAGAGTTAAAGAGCAATCAAAATTAACAATGATGGATGTTAAAGAGCTTCCAAAATCAATGAAAAATGAGTCTGTTAATGCTCAATTTGCTTTTAGACATATCAATCCTGACTACTCACTTCTTTTAGAGATAAAAAGGCATGAAGAGATTCCTGTTTTAGTCTCAATTGCAGATAATGGAATATATACCTCTGTTGTATTAGAGGATGGAAAGATAATGCATATGGCTCTTCTTCAAGTTAGAAATAATAGCAAACCATTTTTATCTATTCAGTTACCAGAGGGTGGAGTCTGTTTATCCTCTTTTGTTGATGGAAGAGCTGTAAAACCGATTAAAAACGAAAATGGAACATTAATGTTACCTATTCCAAAATCTGGTGAATCTGAATGGTTTATGGTTGAGTATGTTTGGATGTTATCTAATGTTAAATTAGATAAAAAAGGGGAGTTATCACTTGATCTAGGTCTTATTGAGATTGCTATAAATAAATTCTATTGGTCATTATATCTCCCTGAGGAGTATAAATTCAGTAATTTTAGAGGAAATGTTAAAAATGTTGACTATTTGAGAGCCCCATCTTTAAATACATACTCAAAGGCATCTCAAAATATGCCAATACAAAAAACTCTTCCAAAACCGGTCTCTGCACCAATGATGCAGGCAAAATCAATGGTAGCATCATTTTCACAACAAGAGAGTCAAAAATTAGATATTGATAATGATTATGATGAGTGTTGTGAGGAGTCTTTTGATGATGGATATATAAATAATAATATTCCTATACCTCCACAAGAGTCAATATCTAAAAGAAAAATAGCTCCAAGTGGAGGTGGAATTTTTCAAAATGATATTCTTGGAAAAACTTTACCAGTAAAAGTTGATATACCAAGAACAGGTGTTGTTAACTATTTTGAAAGATTTTTCTTAAATGAGGAGAGACCTGTTCTAAAAGTGGAGTATAAAAAAATTGTTAAATGGTTTAAAAAACGAAAAGAGGTTAAACCATTATAGTTTTTTATAAAATTAGAAAAATAATCTAAAAACAGCTTTATTTATCCATAAAAACTCTATTTTCATAAAATAATCTATAATATCACTTTTTTTTGCAGATTTAAAAATTTTATGTTATAGTACAATTTCAAAGTTTGGAGACTTTTTTATGGATACAACGAAAAGGTATTTGGAGGTTTTAAAAAAAGTTATCCTTTTTAATAATTTAAGTGAAGAGGAGATTCACTCCCTCTTAGGAATTGTAACTCATAAATCTTTCCCTAAAAACTATTTCATAGTAAAACACAATGAGGGGGGAGATACAATGTTTATAATTTTGAAAGGTGAGGTTAAAGTATCAATATTTAATGATACAGGCCGAGAGGTGATTCTTGACATGCTTAGAAAGGGTGATTTTTTTGGTGAAATGGCTTTGATTGATGATATGCCAAGGAGTGCAAGTGTTATAACAACAACAAATGTTGAGACTCTTATGGTAAAAAGAGAGGAGTTTCAATCACATCTTGTCAAATTTCCAACAATTGCACTAAATATTCTAAAAGTTATGGTTAAAAGATTAAGAAAAGCGGATGATATTATTAATAGTCTATCTGTTTATGATGTTGCTGGAAGAATATCAAGATTTATAACAAAAGTTTATGTCGATTCAGGTGTACCTCTTATTGATAATGCAGAGGTTCTATTTGATTTTACACATAAAGATATTGCATCACATATTGGTTCTACAAGAGAGTCTGTAACACGTGCATTAAGCAAAATGGTTGAGACTGGATTAATTAATATAACAAATAAAAAACTTTCAGTAAGTGATAGTGAGCGTTTAATGACACTCTTTCAAAAGTAACCCATTGGGTAGTTTTGGAGATTTTTATGAAAAAAACTGTTGAAAAATTAGGTGATAAAACCCTATTTTTCATAAAAGAGTGTGGCTCAATGAGCAGCTTTTTTATTCAGGCTATTATTTTAATATTTAAACCACCATATAGAATAAACAACTATTTTGCAACATTGAGTTTTGTTGGTGTTGGTTCTCTTTTTATTATTGCATTAACAGGTTCATTTACGGGAGCTGTTTTAGCACTTCAAAGTGGTTATGCTTTTTCTAAGTTTAATGCAGAGAGTATGGTTGGTTCAACTGTTGCATTGTCTTTGATGAGAGAGTTAGCACCTGTATTAACAGCATTAATGGTAACAGGAAGAGCAGTAAGTGCAATGGCAACAGAGATTGGAACAATGAGAGTAACAGAGCAGATTGATGCTCTTCATACAATGGCTGTAGATCCTATTCACTATCTTGTTTCTCCAAGAATATTCTCTACAATATTTATGATGCCTGTTTTAACAATGATTTTTAATGCTATTGGAATGGTTGGAGCCTATTTTGTTTCAATATCATTAATGGGAATAGATCCTGGTGTTTTTATGGATAAAATTAAATGGATGGTTGATCCAATTGATTTAAATAGTGGTCTTATAAAATCAATATTTTTTGGTGGAATAATATCTCTATATGGAACATATTATGGATATAATACAACTGGTGGAGCAAAAGGGGTTGGAGAGGCAACAACTAAAGCTGTTGTTTTAAGCTCAATCTCTATATTTGTTGCAGACTATTTTTTAACAGCTTTAATGTTTGGGTAAAACTAATGAAATATATTGAGAAAACTATAGTAAGTAAAGACAACACAAAAATAGCATATTATATTGCAAATCCAGAGGCAGAGAAAACAGTTGTTATTGTTAATGGATTAGGTGGAAGTTTTAATATTTGGGAAAAATTGATAAACTCTTTTCCAAACTATCGCTGGATATCTTGGGACTATAGAGGATTATATAAATCAGATATTCCTGTGAATAGAACAGATGTTACTCTTGTAAATCATTTACAAGATTTAGAGACTATTTGGGAGTCTGAAAAATTAGATAAGGCTATATTCCTTTCTTGGAGTCTTGGTGGGCAGGTTTTACTAAATACATACAAAAATCATCCAGAGTGGTTTGAGGCTATTCTATTTATTAGCTCCTCATATAAACATTTCTTTAAAGAGATGACTCATTTTATTCCTAAATTATATAAATTTGAGAAAAATATATTCTCCACTATTGAAAAATTTCATAAATATTACTCTTTTTTACTAAAAAAAGTAACAAAAATTCCAAGTATAATATTTTATATGAAAAAACTTAGATGGATTAATGATGCTATTGATGATAGCTATTTTAAGAAAATAGTTGATGAATATGTTAATTTAGATATGGGAATCTATTTTAATATAGTAAAAGAGATGAATGATACCTCTTTTGATGATCTATTAGAGAAAATAGATATTCCTGTCTTTATATCTGCAGGAACAAGTGACTATTTTATTCCATTTGAGCATTCAAAAAAAATGAAAGATAAGATAAAAAACTCAATGTTTTTAGAGGTTTATCATGGAACTCATTACCATTTTATTGAGTTTCCTGAGATGATAAGTTTAGCTATTAAGAAGTTTTTTAGAGAGAATTCTTTATAAAATCATTTTAAATTTTGAGATAAACATGATCTATCTGCTTTATATTGTTATTTTTATAGCTATTTCACTAATATTATCAATAATATTGATTCCTATTGTTGATAACTCTGTAAGATTTTCTAAAATATTAAAAAAAGATCTTAACTCTCTTAAAAAAATATATCCATTAATTACTGAAGAGATTCCAAACGATTTTTTTTATAAAGTTGATTTGAAAAACATGATATTTAAAACATCTATAAAACTTTTTATTGGAGGTGAGTCTGATCTCTATTTTGAGTTAGTTGATGCTAGAGTTAAATCTATATTAGTTATTTCAAAATTTGATGGTGAAAAATGGT
The DNA here is from genome assembly GCA_016936735.1 of bacterium. GTDB lineage: Bacteria > UBP6 > JAFGXH01 > JAFGXH01 > JAFGXH01 > JAFGXH01. Next base: position 1,143 of record JAFGXH010000279.1, on the reverse strand, counting down.
TAGAGAGAATGAAATCAACCTATATAAAAGATAGAAAAGAGAGTTTTATTCAAGAGGATAGTAAAATTTATGGTCCAGAGATATATCATGTTTTTCCAAAGAGATTTAAAAGCAAAATAATCAATGAAAAATTTAAATCAACAGATTTTGACTTTGGAATAACTCATCATAATAAATTTTTCTCCTACTTTTTTTAACTACTTAAATATTATAAAAGAGGTTTTGAATGGAAAGAATAAAATATTTCATGTTAATGTTTTTAACTTATCCTATATTTGGAGCAGAAAATTCATCATTCTCTGTTATTGATTTTTCGAATTTTTTGTGTAGAGTTCATCGTGCTAGAAATGGAAATACTCTTATAAAACATTTAGGTGTTCCTGGTGTAATAGGGGTTCTTGTTGTTATTGCGATTATATTTTTTTTAATAATTCCATCAAAAAAAAGAGGAAATAGTGTTTCAAATAGTAGTAACTCTTCAGATGAAAATCAAATAAAATATTCTGAAAATTATGAGCCAAACTCCTTTTTTATAACAAAAGTTCAGGCAGGGGTTTTTGTTTCTGGTGAAAATAGAGAGTCTGTTTTATCAACAATTGATTTATACTATAAAAATGGTAATATTAGAAGATTTTTAAGAAATATTATATCTTTAATAGATGATATTGATTATGGAAAGGTTATAAAATATTCATCAATTAAATCTTTAACAACAGCAGAGGAGCAATTCAAACATCTTTCCAAAGAGGAGGAGTTTAAAAGAGCAGAGGCGACATCATCAAAAGATGGTTATATTGTATTAAGTCTTTTGATTTTATCAGAAGGGGAGAATATCTCAACAGTTGATGAAAATAGTAAAACAATATTTTCTCAACTTGTTAAACAGATTATCTCTTGGGAACAACCAACTATTATAAAAAGTGAACTCTTAAAAACTCCAAATAGAGGCTATTTTGAAAACAATAGTGATTTGGAGAGTTGCTATGTTTCTCTTGATAAGTTTGATGAGTAGATATTATATAACTAAAAATAAAGTAACTATTCAGCGGAAACTGATTTTAGCTATTTTTTTTAAATTTTAAAAGAACCCCCACCCTAAATCCCTCCTTATCACACCCTAAAAATGCTTTAGCATTTTTAAGG
>JAFGXH010000278.1 GCA_016936735.1 bacterium | reverse complement strand
TTTTATTTCAAATGAAAAATAGTATAATTATCAATCTAAACTTCAATGCAATGCATTAAACCACTGAAAGTGTGATAAATATTTTATTTTTTATGAATAGTGGAAAGGGTTATTGAAGCTGTCAAAATACTCAAAATTAACCTATACAACTATTTATTTTTCATAAAATCAACTTTTTCAACTCCATTATAAACAGCTAACATCTCTGCTGCTATTGCAAGAGCTATCTCTGGGGTTGTTCTTGTTGCAATGTTTAATCCAACTGGAGAGTATACAGAATCAACAATAGAGTTAACATAGTTAAAATCTTTTATCTTACTTAAAAGTAGTTTAACTTTACTTTTAGAACCAATAAGACCAACATATTTTAATTTTATCCCTCTTTTACACACAATATTTATAATATCATAATCATATTGATGTCCATAAGTGAAAATAACAACACTATCACTCTCATTTGGTTCAAAACTCTCTGCAAATGTTAGATAATCTGTACATAAAACAGAGTCAGCAGATGGAATCTCTTCAGGGATAGCATACTCTGGTCTATTATCAACAACTACGACTTTAAATCCAATTGATTTTAACATTGGAGAAAGAGATCTTCCCATATGTCCTGCACCAAATAGATATGCTGTTTTTATTGGTGCAAAATATTCAACAAAAACTCTTACCTCTCCACCACAAGCCATTCCTAAATCCTCTGCTAAATTGAACTCAACATATTGACTCTCTTTAGTTTTCATTGCCTCTGCACAAACTGAAATAATTTTATACTCAAGCTCACCACCTCCAACAGTCCCTTTTGTTTCACCATTCTCTAAATAAACCAATTTAAAACCTGTTCTTCCTGGTGTACCTGGTGTTGCATCAACAATTGTTGCAACTGCAAATGTATGTCCTGTTGCTATCAATCTTGTTATCTCTGGATAAAGTTGCTGATTATGAATCTCCATGTTTTCTCCTTATATTTTATTAATAAAATCTCCAATCTCTCTCACCCATCTTTAAATCTTCAAGTCCCTCTCCAAGTATTGGGGAGGGATTTAGGGTGGGGGTTCTTTTAAAATTTAAAAAAAGTAACTAAAACCGATTTTCACTAATAATTACATCTATTTTAAATACTTTAGTCTCTCTTTCTGAATCTCTAATGCCTCTTTTTTTCCTGTTTTCTCATAAATATCTGCAAGTCTTGTATAGATTTCAGGAAGAAATGGATTAAACTCTATTGACTTTAAAAACATTTTTTCTGCAAGAGCAAGCTCATTTAGATTAAAATATGCCTCACCTAAATTCATATAGGTATCAATATAGTCATCAAAAAGATTTAATGTTGGTTTCAAAAGAGCCACTATCTTTTTATACTCTTTATTTTTTAAATATAGAGATGCTATTCTATTCTCCAAATATGGATACTCGTTTTTCCTGAATTTCAACGCTTTAGTATACTCTATTTCAGATGCTTTAAACCGTTTCAAATCAAACATCATATTTCCAAGTCTTATATATTTTTGCATATCTCTGTTTTTGAAAAGAGATACCTCTGATAGTTTATACTCCTGCTCATTCTCAACTGTTTTAAATAGTATTGGTTTATACATCAATCCAGGATATGTTTTATATTTTTTTTGAGTGATATGATTTTTCCACTCTTTTAATAGTTGTGGAAGTGTTAGTTTAAGACTCTCCTTTATAGCTTTTTTATCACTATTATATTTTTCTAAATTCTCTAATATCTTCACTATCCCAGAGTATCCATTTTTTTCATAAACCCACTCCATTAAAGTTGCAACCTGTGCATAGGCTAAAGATGCATCCTCTTGTGATGGAAGTTTTGCAAGAGATGGAGACATTGCTTCAAATGAGATATAATGCTTTTTTTCATGTGCTGTTGCAAGAATATGCTCACTAAACTTCTCTATTTTATATTTTTTACCATCACTCCATCTGCTCTCTTGAAATTTTGCGATTCCTTCATGAATCCAGATGGGTGTTCTATTTCTTGTTTTCTTAGATATAACAAAATGAACAAGCTCATGAGATATTGTATCAAGCCAACCATACCCTTTTACAAGTGATGATGGAGATACAATCATTAATTTATTATCATCACATAGTGCTATTGTTCCAGATGTCTGAATCTCTTTTAAAGTTAATCCAGAGATTGCATCAAGTGTCTCAATATCTGGAAGAATCTCAACTCTAACAGGTTTATTGTATTTGTAATCTAAATCTTGTGTGTGTCTATTAAATGCTTTTTGAAGAGTATCTAGAGCTATTGGTCCTAAAATCTCATTTTTCCCTTCAGGTGTGAAAACAGAGAATTTTTTATCATCTGATTGAAAAACTTTAAAAGTTTTTGTCTTCTCTTCAGCATTTTTCATCACCTCAATTCTATCCTCAAGTTGAGAATATTGATTTTTAGGAAAATTCATCTCAATATATCTTAATATCTCTCCAGATGATTTATAATCTCCTATTAAATATAGATATCTAGCCTTCAGATATAAGAAAGATATATCTCCCTCTGCTTGAGTCTCTATTTTCTCAAGAATCTCTTTTGCCTCCTCTGGATGCCACTCATAAAAAAGTTTCTGTATTTTTCTATACTCTAAATCTAAATTTACAGCAAATATAGATTCAGAGGCAAAAAACATTAAAAATATTGTTAATATTTTTAATGTTTTACTGGATTTTAAAGTTTTCTCTCTATTATTTAATAATATTTTTGAAATAGTCATCAACAACATTTTTATACCCCTCTGGAGCTGTTTTCTTCATTGATTTTAAAATATCCTCTCTTAACTCTTTTGGTCCTTTTCCCTTCTCTGAAGGGATTTTAACAAACTTCTCTTTCTCTTGACGAGAGCTATTTTTATTTTGATTACTTTGATTCTGTTTCTGCATATCCTGTTGCATCTCTTTTAATTTTTGTAAAGCCCCCTCCTCACTTAATTGAGCCTGTTTTGGAACTCCCTCTCCCAACTCATCAGAGGCATTTTTAAAATTTTTATCTATTCCATCTAACTTCTCGCTTGAATCACCCTCTGCAATATTCTGTTTACTAGCCATCTCTCTTAGTTTATCAAGTTTTTTCCGAAGCTCACTTTGATGTTTAGATAGCTCCTCCATTTTTTTCAACTCCTCTTTTGAAAACTGTTTGGAGGCATCTTTTTGAAGTTTATCCCAGAAATTCAGAAACTCTTTTATTTTTTTCTCTGCACTATCTAATAGCTCTTTGTTTCCAACATGCTCTTTAGGGTTATTTACTCCCCATCTTAACATAGATTTAATCCCCTCTTTTATATTAACTATTCTATCTATAACAGTTAATAATATCTGATAACCAGATGATGGATCTCCCGCCTTTATTGACTCTATTGCCATAGAGAGTTCATCTAATCCATTCTCAAGATGAGCTTTATCATAGGCATTCATTATCGATTTTTTTACATTAAAAAGCTGATTATAGGCCTCTTCTAAAAGCTCTATTTTGTCATCAATCTCTTTTTTATGTTTTTTTACATGATCTAACACTTTAGATGATAGTTTTTGAGTATCTTTAAAAATCTGCTCCTCTTCAAAAATGAGATCTTGAAGCTGATTCATCATTTTATTTCTCATTTTTTCAGCCTCGCTCTGTCTCTCATCCATCAAGCCAGACTTTTTATCTGAAACCCCCTCTAAAAGATCATCAAGCTCTTTATCAAGCTGATCAATTCTTTCAAGAAGCTTATCAAGCTCTCCATTATTTAATAGATCCTCAAGAGACTCCATCTCCTCTTTCATTTTTTTTAGTTTAGATGCCTCCTGATTAATAAACTCACTATCAATATCATTTGATAGTTTTGATAGTTTCTCAAGAATTGCATGTATTTTTTTTTCAAGCTTTTTTATCTCTGAGTAAATCTCTTTTTTTATTTTTTCATCTCTATTGTTCTTGTATTGATTAACCAGTTTTTTCAAATAATCTTTTTTATCTTTTAACTCTTTATAAAGCTCCTGAATAATCTCCAAACGCTCTCTATCGAGAATATCAACAAAATATAGAATTGACTCCTCAAGAAGTTTAATCATAATTGATAGATTTTTATTTGGGAATGCTAACTCTTTCTCTGTTTGAGCCTCTAAATTATCTGTAATATTTTGAATTGTTTTTTTTGAACCCTCTGCAAGTAGTGGATTCTCTGCTAAAAGAAGTTTTCTTAAAAGAGTTATTTGAGGAGGAATTGTTTTCAAGTAGCTATTTTTTAAACTTATAATCTCTTTCACTGTTTTTTTGGGTGGTATTTCGAGTATATTTGCAAGTGTGATTCCCAAGCTATCTGTTATCATTTTTAGCTGCTCTAAAAACTCTTCATGCTTTTTTATTGGTGATGGAATCTCAATTTTCAATGACTTTGAGACTGTGCTTTTTGGTCCTAATGTCTCATCATTATCAAAAACCTCTGCAAAATATGTTATAACATCACCAGGCTCAAAAGCAGATAGATCAAATAAATAGCTTTCATTAACAAGAATTGATGGTTCAATATCAATCTCAATCTCTTTTAAACTCTCTTCAACATCTAGTATTGAGTATTTTAATAGCAATTTTGATACAGATATATCATCTTTTGCCATTATAGATACCTCTAATTTATCTTTAGTATTAAGAGTTAAATCTTTTTCAGGAAAAATAATAGAGACTGTAGGTGATTCATCTGGAATTATATCAAATTTAAGAGAGGTGCTTTTAAAAACCTCTTTATCATTCTCAAAAGAGAAGTTATAACTTCCTGTTTTAAGAACAACAATTGATGCAGAGAACTCTCCATTTTTTGTTTCACAGGGTGATATTTGATCAACATACTGAACAGAGCATTTTTTTGCATCAATAGCTATTTTTCCACTTATATTAACAGTTGAACCTGTATATAGTTTTATAAACCCATCAAAATCTTTAATAATATAGCTCTCTTTTTGAAGATATTTAGGTGGAGTTACAGTTGCCTCTAAATTAAAAATCTCAATTGAAAGCTCCCCTGTTGCACTATCAACTATTACAGAATCTTTTTTATTTAACATTATTGGAATATAGTATATTAAAATGGTATTTACAAGTAGAATTAAAAAAAACTTTAGCTGATTTTTATATGGTACTATTGGTTTTATTGTTAATAGTTTTACATCTTGAATAAACTCTTGAGCAGTTTTTTTTGTTTCATTAATAAAATCTTGAGATATTGAGCTTTTCAATAGATCTTTATCAAAAACTGTTGTTAAAACTCCACTTAATGGGGGATATTGCCTCTCTATATAATATAAAAAATACTGAGGTTTCCTTATTTTTT